>SLQR01000021.1 GCA_007131405.1 Candidatus Izemoplasma sp. | reverse complement strand
TAAGCAGGAATGATTATAGTTTCTATACAGTAATTCTCCATTTTTTAACGATCTTTGTCTGCATCTATTGAACTTTCTAGTCACACGAGAAGTCACCGCGGTGTTAAAAAAACCGATAAAGTTCTTTTGCAGAGCGACAACCAGCCCGACGGACTCATCATAATCACTCGATAAGCCTCAATCGGTTACCCTTCACTAACATGACATAGCGCATAATAACTTCCAAAAAGCATTTTAATTCTAAGTATCATATAGTCCAATCCCTCAGCATTATGTAGAATTCTTTTTTTCATTATTTGAGTTGTCGTAAATAAATACGACCACCTGTTAAATGTGGTCGTAACAAATTAACTCATCATTGATTCTACATTAGATTCACTTTTCAACTACTCTACGTCTTTAACTTTGCCTCATTGTGACTTGATGTTTTTTGTCGCCTTACACGCTTTTAAAATTAGCGTATTTGCCACATCACTTAAAGCTGAGGTTACGTCGTTCCAAATAAAATAGTGGTTTTAAATTCATTTTTTTAATGTTGAAATTAATGTTTCTGCCTCTTGAATGGTAACGTGATTTCAATGGCTTTTATGTCACCCTCCATGATGGCTTTAGCCAATTGATGGCCTTTTGCTTTATTTTTAGCTCGAATAACTGCGACAGGTTTCTCTTTGATAAGTTCATCAATAATACGCATCGTTTATCCCCGTATATTATTAGCCTTGCATGCTTGACTGCTTAGTTAAATTAAATATATATAATACTCTTATTCTGTTATACAACACCTTGTTCAATCATGGCTTTTGCGAGTCGTTTAAAACTATATATGTTCACACCAAACTGCAAATCGTTTGCTTGATTATGTTGTTTCGCGGTCTCATATATATTCTTGAAAATCGCTTCCATTCTATCTCTTAACTTATCGTTTATCGTTTGAGAAGACCATGTGTTAAACTGTGCGTTTTGAGCAATCTCGAATCCTGAAACCAATACACCCCCTGCATTCGCTGCTTTCCCTGGTGCATAGAGAATGTTATGTTCTTTAAGCAAAGCTATTCCCTTATCGGTAGTCGGCATATTTGCCCCCTCACCGACCATCATGGTTCCGTGATCAATCAAATGTTGTACCGATGTTTCATCGAGTTCATTTTGAGTCGCACACGGTAAGGCGATATCGGTTTCAACTTCCCACATTTTTTTAGGATCCTCAGTGTATTTTGTATTCTCGTGGTGCTCTAAGTAACGTTTAATCCCTTCTCTTTTTACTTCTTTAATTGCTTTAATGGTTTCTAGGTTTACACCATCTTTACAGTAGATATAACCTGAATGATCACTCATAGCAATAACGCGACCACCTAACTCAAGCACTTTTTCAGCGGCATAAATGGCCACATTTCCAGAACCTGATATAATGACCTTTTTATCTTTTAATGATGTATCTTTCATTTTATTTAGACACGCTTCGACAAAATAAGCTAAACCATAACCCGTTGCTTCTTTTCTTAGTAAAGATCCGCCAATTAACGTGTGTTTTCCGGTCATGGTGCTAGCCACTTGATTCGTGATTTTTTTATAGTAGCCATGAAGATAACCGATTTCGCGTTGCCCCACGCCTATATCCCCTGCTGGTACATCGACATCTTCACCTAAATGTTGCGATAACTCACGCATAAATGCTTGACAAAAAGTCATGATTTCCCCATCACTTTTGCCCTTTGGATCGAAATCAGATCCACCTTTTCCACCACCCATATGTAAGTTGGTTAAAGTATTTTTAAGTGTTTGTTCAAATGCGAGAAATTTAAAGATTGATCGAGTCACGCTTGGGTGAAAACGTAACCCACCTTTATAAGCACCGATTAATGAACTATGTTGAACTCTGTATCCTCGGTTTACTTGCACATGATTTTTATCATCCAACCATGTAACTTTAAAACTAATGATTCGTTCTGGTTCAAGAATTCTTTCGACAACATTAAATTGTTCATATTCAGGATGATCATGAATAATGACATCAAGTGATGTTAACACTTCATGTATTGACTGTAAATATTCTTCTTCATTTGGATAACGTTCTTTAAACGCCTCATACACATTTGTTAAGTATTTATTTTTCATGGTTTCCCTCCATAACAGTCTTTTTCGTTCAGTTCGTTTCGCTTTATTATATCTTAATTTTAACACATTGAAATTAGAGCGTGAACGTTTTTTCATTTCTCGGAGCTTTCGTATATGTTTTTTAAAAAATATATGCAGTTTTTAGCCTACTATTACATAAAAAAGCCCCTAGTTTAAGGGGCGTTTAGTTGTTATTTTGTAATATAGGCGATGGCGACGGTGCCAATGCCCGCATTCATCGCGACAATGGTAGAAATATCCATCGTATAAATAGGGTCCATGCCTGTAATCGCTTTGGCTTTTGCGATATACTCGGTTACTCTAGCGTCCGCCTTAGCGTGAACAATAGCGTAGCGTTCAATACCATGTTCCTGATTCACTTTCTCTAGATGTTTAAATATTTTATTTGTCGACATCTTAACAGAAAATCCCTTTGCAAAAATGATGCCTTCGCCCGTATTGTCTATCGAAATAACGGGTTTTAAGTTTGTAATCTTACCAATAACCCCAGTTGCTTTTGACACTCGACCGCCACGTACCATATACTTTAAGGTTTTAACACTGACAAGAATGCATGCCTTATCTCTGAGGGTATTGAGTGTTTGGACAATATCCTTGAACTTACTTCCTTCATCAACCATCTCAGCAGCACGCATAACAAGCAATCCTTGTGTACCAGAGTTTTGTTTTGAATCAATGACCTCTATTTGCACACTGTCATCCAATGTTTTTGCGGCTTGTTTAAAGACGTTATGCGTCCCACTCATTTTTGACGAGACGCTTATAACAATGATTTTCTTATAGTAGGTGCTAAGATAGGAAAAGAAGTTTTGCATCTGCTTAAGATTCGGTTGTGCACTCTTAGGATAATCTTTAAGTTCATCCATAAACTGATAAAACTTATCCGATGTGATTGTTAGTTTGTCATAGTAATCTGAACCTTCTATCGTGAGAATAAGCGGGATCTGTTGAATTTGATAGCGATCAACCATGGTTTGTGGTAAGTCCGCTATTGAGTCCGTTACAATCACTGTGTCATATTTTCGCGCATTTCTAACTTCATGCTGGCGTTTCATATCATCCACTTTTTGTTGTTTGATATGACCAAAATCGCGAAGACGGAAAAAGACTTTGTCCGGCTCGTTGGTGTGAATATGGACACGTACCTTCGATTCATTCCCTGCAACAACCATTGAGTTTCCAAGATCGTGCAAGGTCTTTTTTATGGCTTTAGCTGAAAGGTTTTCGCCGGTGATTAATGCTTCTGTACAATAGCGATAATCCCCTTCTTCAAACGCTTCATGGTTTTCGGGACCTTCGTTATCTGAGTTATTCGCATCAAAACTATCTTCATACATTTCATCCATTATACCGTCTCGCAGGTAGTGCATAAATCCTTCCACAAAATGAAAGAATCCTTTCGCACCAGCATCAACGACATTGTTTTGTTTTAATACATCAAGCTTTTCCGTTGTTTCTGCAAGTAAATGGCGAAGTGTATCAAACGATTCAGCAAGCAATATCGTAATATCTTGCGTTTTTTCTTTAAGCAAAGCCAACGTTTCACTCCACTCTCTCATTAATGTAAGCATCGTCCCTTCAACAGGTTCACTCACTGCATCATAAGCATAGGGTACCGCTTTATCAATGGCGCCTAGCAAACTTTCGAAATCTATGTCTTCTTTTGACGTATCAAGCTCATTAATAAGCCCGTTAAGGTATTGGGCAAAAATAATGCCTGAATTCCCTCTTGCGCCTTCAAGCGCACGATCTGCAACAATTAAAAGTTTGTTTTTGTCACTCGTGTCCGCAGAACTTTCATCTAAAATAGCATTCATCAAGGAGGCTAAGTTCGTTCCGGTATCCCCATCCGCAACAGGGAAAACATTAATTTTATTCAGTGTGTCTTTGTGTTTAAGTACACTTTTTGCTCCAGCTAGTAAAGAAAAATAAAACTTATCTTGATTCAGTGTCATAACTTTCATGCCCTTCATCTCCTGTATAATATTAATTTAGTTGACGTGTATATTTTTGTTGCATTTTTGCTCTAAGAAAAAAACTTTATAGAAACTCCACTAAAAACTTTTATGCTATAAGTCATTTATTAAGCGTTATACCTTAAGTATTGAAAATTATAATATTATTATATCATGCTCGTTTTTGATTTCCCTAACAAATACATTCATGATTAGAGTGTTTATCATTCTGCTTTATTTTAAAAAGTGATACAATATAACTAATTAAGGGGTGGTTTGATGAAAATAGTTAAATATATTGCGCTACTTGGTGCTGTCACGATGAGCATTGCATTGATCAACGGTTTTATAAACGGCGATTTTTTTGATGATGGCACTACGTTAATGCAAAACCCATGGGGCATTGTTTCACTTGTCGATTTGTATGTCGGTTTTGTGCTTTTTTCTTTATGGATTATTTACCGTGAACATTCGTTGATTGCACAGATTGTTTGGGTGACACTTATGATGGTTTTTGGTTTTCTTACAGCGAGCATTTATCTATTCTATGTGTTTCATAAAGCGGATCACAATATACTAAAAGCACTTCACGGTCATCGTGCTAACCATTTTATCGAGAAGGCAAATGACCATGACCATTCATGAAATAAAAGAAGAATTACGCAGTGTCTTAAAAGGGAAAACACTTGATACATTACTGCCGCCTCTTGTCTTTCTTATCACGTATCAATTTCTTACGATTTACTACGCGGTTGGTATTTCTCTTGGGATTGCATTGCTTTTAACTGGATGGCGAATCATGCGTCGAGCTTCGGTGCTATACAGTCTTTTAGGTTTAGCTGGTATTGGGTTTGCTACCTTGATTGCCATACTTATGGGCAATGTGAACGATTACTTTTTACCCGGCATCATTGGGAGTGTGCTCTTAGCTTTTGTAACTTTCATTAGTCTCGTTTTAAAACGCCCCTTAACGCTTTTGCTTTCACATATCACCCGTGGGTGGACATTTCAGTGGTTCTTACGAAAAGACATTTATCCCGCTTATTTTGAAACTGGGCTACTCTGGCTTATATATTTTTCTTTACGTGCTGCACTCCAAGTCTTTTTTTACTTCACCGATGATGTTAGCGGATTAACATTGATGAGTACGATTTTCGGTTTTCCTTTGACCGTCGTTATTCTGATCGTCACTTACGTATATGGGATCTACCGACTCAAAACCCTCAACGGACCTGGTATTGAGGAGTACGATGAGGGTAAATTACCCCCGTATAAAGGACAGACACGAGGCTTTTAGGCTCGTGTCTTTTTTAATTATTATACGCGCAGTGTCATGACTTACCGAGACGGCTTTTATTTTTTTGGTTCAATGGTTTCTTTTATTTGGCTTATTAACGTTTCCATGGCTTGTTCATCAACATCGCGGTGACGTTTGTAACGATCAAGTATGCGCCAAATAGGCTCTTCTTTTTCATGCCACCAAAGCGCTCTATAATGCTTTTCAATATAGTCAAACCACTGTGGATAATAGAGTTCTAAAAATTTGACTGGATACTCAAACGTTATGCGTGGTATATAGTTGATTTGGTTCGCGATTTCAACTGTCGTAGTATCGTATACTTCTCGACTGTGGCGTGCCACACTGACTTTGTATTTCCCGTTATACACAACAAAGTTATGATGTGTTTCATCATACGTTTCAAACGCGTCTAACGGTATTTCAATGCTTACTTGTTTTGTTTCCTTCGCTTTAATGTAGCATTTGTCAAATGCTTTTAGTTCTTTGCGTGGTTTAATCAAATGATTGATTTGAGTACCGATGTAGATTTGAACGGTTTCATACGCATCGATATCGCTGCGGTTTTCTAGCGTAATATCCGCTGTAACAAATGCCTTGTCATTTGCTTGATTAATTGTCCACGATACTGCTTTATAGATAATGTCGGCATAACTTAGTCCATAACCAAACGGATACAATACATCATACTCATGGGTATCATAATAACGATAACCATTCATAATAAGATCTTGATGATAATTGACACTCACCAGTGGTGGAAACGTGCCGTAATGGGGTGTATGTTCCAGTTTGAGCGGGAATGTTTCTTGCAGTCGTCCACTTGGTGTGATGCGTCCTGTCACGATATCAACAATCGCCTGTGCAGCAGCGCCACCTAAAAACCACGTTTCGAGTATCGCACGACTGTATGGTATTAAGCCGCGTAAGTCTAGTGCACTTCCGTTACTCAAAAGGACGACAATATTTTTATTGACTTTACGAATCGCCTCGAAGACTTGAAGATGGCCGTCTGGTAAAGACATATGATCGCGGTCTTTCCCTTCGGTTTCAATAATGTCCGTAGTGCCTGTAAAGAAAAAGATTAGTTCACTTTCTTTTGCAACCTTAATCGCCTCATCCAACATAGCCTCTGAGGTATCATTTTCCTGATAGCCACTCGCATACACTGTGTTTGTGAATATTTTTGAAAATGCCTCATAAGGTATCTCTTGTTTATAGGGTTTGACTGTCGCGCTTCCTCCACCATTGGTTCTAGGTTCTTTTGCAAATTGACCGATGATGCCAACTTTTTGATTGGTATTTTTCACCGGTAAAACCCCATCATTTTCGAGCAAAACAATTGCTTCACTTGCGACTTTTCTTGCAACATCATGATGTTTATCTAGATCAATCGTTTCTATCTTTTCAATCGGTTTCACTTTTTCATGCAATTGAAACACAGGCTCTAAACTGTCATCGAGTTCTTTTTCAGTTAAGGTTCCGCTTTCTAATGCTTCTTTTACCACTTCGTCAAAAACGGAAGGGCCAGGCATTTCTATATTCATACCGTTTTTAATCGATTTAACCTTATCTTGGATTGCGCCCCAATCGGATACCACAACACCTTTGTAACCCCATTGAGTACGTAGAACATCTTGAAGCAAGTATGACGCTTCAGAGGCATAGTCTCCATTCAGTCGATTGTAGCTACTCATAATCATCCACGGTTGCGCTTTTTTGATGACTTTATAAAAGGGATAAAGATACATCTCATGCATCGTACGCTCATCGACTTTTACATCCACAAAACGTCGCATGGTCTCTTGTTCATTCAACCCAAAATGTTTTATGCATGCACCTACCTGCTCAGCTTGTACACCTTGAACAAAATGTTCGCCTATTTTACTTGTCAAATAGGGATCTTCACTGTAATATTCAAAATTACGTCCCCCAAGTGGGCTGCGTTTTAAGTTCATCCCTGGGCCGAGTAAAACATCAACTTGATGATGCCTACATTCGCGACCAATGGTACGTCCGACTTCTTCGATTAACGATTGATTCCACGTAGACGCCATTGCAGATGCACTTGGAAATAACGTCGTCGGCTGTAAATAGCGTTTACCTAAAAAGTCCCCATCTTTTACCGGTTTTCCATACACTCTCACACCATGGGGTCCATCAGCAACATTGATTTGTCGTCCTTCAACAAACGGACTATTAAACAAATGCCAGTTCGCTTGTCCACTTGTTAATTTAATTTTTTCTTCTAACGGTATTTTTTTCAACTTTATTCCTCCCATTTATAACTAAAACGTTTTCGTTATAATTATAGCATAGATTATTTTGAAAAACACAATCTCACGCGTAACCTTACTGAAAAATTGCTAGGCTAGTTGATTAAACAAGGTGATTCGCACGACGTAAGCTATTTAGCATAAAGTAAGCCATAAAAAAAACTGATATCGATAGAACTTCACGATATCAGTTTTTAAATTCTTTGTGTTATTGCTTAGGAAGCCAACTCTGAACTAAGTCATCATTTTCGGCCATCCACATTCTTGCAATTTCAAGTTCGCTATAGTCGTCTGAATAAGTATTCATCATACCCATCAAGTCTCCTAATTGCTCACTATTTAAGTAGAAATTTTGTAGGAATTCTGCAACATCTGGTTTATCTTCAGAAAG
>SLQR01000032.1 GCA_007131405.1 Candidatus Izemoplasma sp. | reverse complement strand
ATGAATCCAGCTTGATTTGGCCTGCTCTTGGGTTTATTTTCGGGTTTGCTTTTTACTATGGTATGCGTGTCTTTTACAGTTTGGTGATTGGGTCTATCCTTGGATACATGGCAAGTTATCTTTTAACGGGCGATGCAACACTTGTGTCGATGACCATTCAAGCGTTTCTGTTAGGCTTATTTAGTGTAATTCCAGCATACATTGGTTATTCGTTAAATACCCTTATTGGTTATAAGGTCAACACGAAATGGATCAATATTGCCAAGTTTCTCCTTATTGCCAGTGTCATTGGGATACTCGCAAGTCTTTCAGGCCACGCCATTCTTGTTTTGTTTGGCTTTCGCGCGTTTGATGAACTCTTCCTCAGCATGTTTATCTGGTGGATTGGTGATGTAACGAGTTTAATTATTATTGGTGTGCCGTTGCTTTTTGCGTTGCATTTTGATAAACACCCACTTCCAACTCGTTTTTCCTTTGAAGAAGGGCTGTTTTATGCTTTTTTCTTGCTCTTTGCTTATCTTTTCTTTGCGGAGTTAATTCCCGGGATTTATTTCCGTGAACATAAGTATTTCTTCAGTTTGTTTGCAATTGCGATTGCGTTTCGCTATCCCTACCGAACCGCTTATATGTTTTCCTTTTTAACCTATTACTTTCTTGTCTTTTATTCGCCTTACGATACAGGCATTAATTACTTCAGTTTAATGATTGACATCAATATCTTTTTAATCTTTTTAACCCTCACCGTCTTACTGATTAAAGATTATATGTACCGTGTGCAAAAAAACAATCAGGCTATTTTTGAAACAAGTAACCGCCTAGATAAAATCCTTGACGCAACCCATACCTTGCTGGACTTTTCTTCAGCGTATCACCGTGTGGATGCCCCGCGTCTTAACCAACAGATTACCAAAATGTTTGACACGATCTTTACGCTTTTTGATAAAGCCGATTATGGATCATGCATGTTGATTGGTGACCACGTGCATTTTGTTAAAACGATTGGCTTTGATACCGACCATTTGAATGCCTTGAAATACGAGGCTAAGCATTGGCAACAAAATTTAAAGCACCCAACCATTGTCTATAACGCTGAACAAAAAATACGTCTTCATTTAAAACGCCGTTATGCGGACTACGCCAATAATCAACCGCCAATCAAACAAAGTATTCACGTTGGGCTTCGATTGAATGAAACCTCAACTTGTGAGATGAGTTTTGATCTCGCGATCGATAACCCTTATGATTTTACTGAAAGTGACTACACGTTTTTTAAATCCATTCAAACGCTTTTTACCGCCTATTATGAATCCGAGCGTTTCTCAAAAGAGTTTGACACAAAAAAACATGAAATGGTGCTCAGTTTACTGAGAACGCTTGAACTTTATGAAAAGGACTTAAAACAACACAGTTTGGATGTGGCGTATATTGCCAAAACACTTGCCCAAAAGATGAAGTTAACCGAAAGCCAAATTGATGAATTGTACTGGGCTGGAATTGCGCATGATCTTGGTAAACTGGGCGTTGAAGAGACAATTGTACGCAAAGAATCCTTATTCAGTGTGTCGGATTACGAGCAAATGAAAGCCCATCCGATGAAGGGGTTCCATGTCTTAAATCAGTCTGACGTTTTAACCAATGTGGCGCTTTATGTACGCCATCACCATGAACGTTTTGATGGCCTTGGCTATCCCGATCAACTTAAAGGCGACGATATAAACCTTGGAAGTCAAATACTAGCAATCGCTGAAGCGGTTGCGTCGATGGCTGCAACGCAGCCTTACGCAGAAGCGCTATCTTCTGAGGCTATTATTAAGGCATTAACCCGTGAAAAGAACCAACAATTTAGTGAGCAAATGGTTGAGTTAACGATTGAAAGCATTCTAGAAAATGACCTTAAGCATCTCTTTAATAAAGAAAAGAAAGTCAATTGACTTTCTTTTTTTCGTGTAAAGCTAAAACAGCAAAACTCGCTACATCAAAGGCAAACTTTTTCGGCCCAAACCCAGCGTCATATCCGAGTTCTTTTGCGAGCGCGTGATTAATGCGTGCTCCCCCAATGATGACAATAAAGTCATCGCGCACATTTTCCGCTTCTAACAGTTCGATAAAGGCGGTTAAATTTTGGATGTGCACATCTTTTTGTGTAACCGTTTGTGAGATCAGTATCACATCTGCTTGATGCTTTAAGGCTTCACTTAACAGGGTTTCATTATCGACTTGGCTACCTAAGTTAATGGCTTTTATGTGTTTATAACGCTCTAAACCATAATGACCACTATAGCCTTTCATGTTCATGATGGCATCAATGCCTACTGTATGCGCATCTGTACCCGTTGATGCGCCGATAAAGACAAGATCGCGATCAAAATGGGTGTCAATATAGGCTTCAATCGCTTCTTTGCTCATGGCAGTTGTTTCCACTTCGGTGACAGTTAAGGACGTTGGGTCAACTTGGTGGGTTAAGGTTCCATAGACAATGTAATAAGAGTAGCCTTCAGACAAGGCTTCGCTGTGGACAACGGAGACATTTTCAATGCCCATTTTATGCGCAAAGGCTTTGGCGGTTTCTTCGCCGAGGGCATCGCAAGGCAACGGTAATGTGAAACTAAGTTGAATCTTTCCATCGTTTAAGGTATCGCCATAAGGACGAATTAAAGCCATGTGTCTCCCTCCTTTAGCTGCTTAATCAATACGTCAATCACGGGGTTTTTATACGATGGTGCTTTTTCAAACACACCATCTAATCCTTTACCGAGGTGTGGACTACGCGATATTTCCGCAAAACGACCTTTTTCAAGGGTGGTAAATAACCCTTCTTCTGAGATCGTATCAAGCAAAGCTTTTGCGTTGCTTAAAACATCTTGAGCACGGGTATTCATTAAGCCATCTTCCTTAAACTCAATGTCGGCACCAAAGTCTTTAAAGGCTTTGTATATATACGTTGCGTTATCAAGCGCAAGCGCACGATCACTCATAAACGGGGTGTGAATGGCTTCAGTTAACATGCCTAAGAGATGAATCGATTGATTGGTCGAGACCGCCGCGATATTGAATAAGGCGTTTTGAATGGTGCCTTTAAAGATATCGCCCGTCATGTGTTTGGTTGGTGGCATGTATTTTAGTGGAGCACGGGGAAAGATGTGTTTACTTAAAGCGGCTTGAGCAAGTTCATAAAGAAAACTGTTCTCCATATCCGGGTCAATCTCATAAGCATGTCCAAGACCCATTAACGATTCTTTCATGTGCGCAGAAGCCGCAAACTGTTCATTGATAAACTGACTGGCTAAGACTGTGTGCGCATGATCAAAGGCATCGCTTGTGGTTAAGTAGTTGTCTTCACCGGTGTTGATGGTAATGTCGGCGTACGCACTGATGACACGCGAAAAATATTGATCAATGAGCGTGCGTTTCATATTGATGTCGCGGAAGATAATGCCATACAGTGAATCGTTTAACATCATATCTAAGCGTTCAATGGCACCCATCGCAGCAATTTCTGGCATGCATAATCCTGAGGCATAATTGACGAGTTTTATGTAGCGTCCTTCTTCTTTTGACACCGCATCAAGGGCCTCACGCATTAAGCGGAAGTTTTCTTGAGTGGCGTACGTTCCCCCAAACCCTTCGGTTGTGGCGCCATAAGGAACATAATCAAGAAGTGATTGCCCTGTTGTTCGGATCACCGCAATAATATCGGCGCCTTTTTTGGCGGCGCTTTTTGCTTGTTCAATGTCTTCATAAATATTGCCCGTCGCGACAATCACATACTTTTCAGGTTGATCGGTTTGACGCGATTGCATAAAGGTTTGACGCGTTGCTTTTTGTTTGTTGATTGCTTCAAGTGTTGACTCAATATACGGCATAAGCACAGCCATATCAGTTTCCACATCTTGATACGGTTTAAGCGACAACGTGCTTGCATTGATTTTTTCCGCAATGGCTTGAGGGGAAAGTTTTGTATCCTTAACCGCTGCAGCTAGGTAATGGCTAACGCCTTTTGATAAATCGGCATGATCGTTGATGTGATCAACGAGAACATTCACAAAGGGAATATCAAAGTCGTTCACACCATCAATGCCGAGCAAGCGTAAAATCGTGCGTTCAACGGATACGGTGCTATGTTTATCGATCATCGTAATAAGATCATCGACAATGGTTTTTGCGTCTGTGCGACACGCGCGGATAGTGTCTTCGTTTAACGTTAGTTTCATTAAGTTCACTCCGTTCGTTTTACATTGATGACAGGCACATCGAGTTTTTTAGCTAATGCGTGCTTAAAAAGTTCAGCATCGTAGTGTTTGCCTGTAGGACTTTCTGGGTTGATGGTGACTGCTAGAAGATTAATGTTGCGTAAGACGGCTTTTTTTATGGCCAAACTTTTTAGGTAATCGCTGTAGCGAACAGGCAATAAAAACTTCGTTGCGTCTTGTGCAATCAGGGTAAAGTTTTTCATCTGATGACGGATAAAATGGTTGCACAGGGTTTCAGTAATCGCACCTTTTACATAAAGTGCGGTAAATGGGTTTGTTTGATAGAGTTTGATAAGGTGTGTGTAGTCTTTACGGTCAAACGTGGTAGGGATTTTTTCATGGTAGACGACCATCTTTTCAAGGGGTGTTAGCTGGGGCATTTCTCGGAGGGGCAAGCTAAATGTATTAACTGCATTGAGTGTTTTTTTGATGGTTTCATCCATGTCCGAGTGCACGCTTGCGCCCGTGGCTAAAATAATCGCATCAATCGATTCAATTGAGGCAAAGGTTAAGCGGTTAAACGCGCCATCAATAAAGACGTGGTCGGTGTAGGTTTTTAAGCGGTTAATCACATGATTCATCGCTTGGTTGGTGGTTGGTCCGGCGATGACTAAGTGACCAGACTCTTCAATTTTGACCAGCACAATTGGCCCAAGGGCGGTTTGAAAAGGGGTTTCTTCTAAAAGCGTATACGCAAGCGAACAATCCCTTAAACATTGTGTTGCAGTCGCAACGACCATCGATGCGGATACCTCAATGCGTGGTTTGGGTAGATAGGTCATTTGATCGATTTTTTCGCCGTCAAGACCGATGCTGGTAAGGCCTATGGTTTTGTGTTTATACGTTTGGATTAAGGCATTGAGTGTCGTCGTTTTTCCGGTGTTTTTTGCTAGACCAACAATGCCAACAGTGCGGTGTTCTCTTAATAGGTTATTCACGGTTTATGCGTTCATTTCGTCTTAGGTGACTAGGCTCAAGAGCAATGCGTTCGCCTTGCAATAACCCACTGACACCGTCAGTATGGACCGTTTTGCAGTCTTCACATTGACAGTTTGACACGTAGTGTGTTGGTTCGCTGTAGGTCGTGATAACCCCTTCGTAGTTTCGTAAGACGATTTTACCCGGGGCACTTGATAAAACATACTGTGGCATGACTGGAATTTTCCCGCCACCACCTGGGGCATCAACAACAAAGGTTGGCACCGCAAACCCACTGACGTGTCCACGTAAGCCTTCAATAATTTCAATGCCTTTTGAGACTGGGGTGCGGAAATGTTCAATTCCCATCGATAAGTCACATTGGTAAATGTAGTAAGGACGTACGCGTATAGCAACAAGGCTTGTGACGAGCTTTCGCATAACGTGAACGCAATCATTAACGCCGCGCAAAAGGACACTTTGGTTGCCGAGTGGGATGCCCGCATCCGCTAAGCGATCAATAGCCGTTTTGCTTTCTTCGGTGATTTCATCGGGGTGGTTGAAGTGGGTATTGACCCATATTGGATGGTATTTTTTAAGAATGTTCACAAGATTATCGGTGATGCGTTGTGGCATAACAACTGGCGTTCTTGTGCCAAAACGGATAACTTCAACATGGTCGATTGCACGGAGTTTTTTAAGGATGTATTCAATGCGCTCATCGCTCACTAAAAAGGCATCGCCACCACTTAATAAAACGTCTCGTATCTCTTCATGCTCTCGGATGTATTCAATCGCCAAATCGAGATGGTCTTGGCTAGTGTCGGTATCTTTCATTCCGGCAAAACGCCTGCGCGTGCAGTGTCTGCAGTACATGCTACACATGTCAGTAATTAAGAAGAGGACACGGTCTGGGTAACGGTGGGTTAAGCCTGGGACAGGTGAATCATGGTCTTCTGCTAATGGGTCATGCAAATCGTGTTTGCCGATGGTGAGTTCATTGCCTAACGGGATGGCTTGAAGACGAATTGGGCATTCAGGGTCTAAGGGATCAATCAGCGTTAAGAAATACGGCGTAATAGCCATACGAAAACGACCGAGTACATCGTCAATCATGTGTTCTTCACGTTCAGAGAGTTCGATGTAGTTTTTCAGTTGGTCGGTGGTTTTAATGCGGTGTTTCGTTTGCCATTTCCAGTCTTGCCAGTCTTCGTTTGACACATGACCGAAGTATTTATCTTTTCGTGCTTTGTAAGCATTATTCAGAATTGATTTCATGGCGAACCTCCTTTTTAGATATATTTTTTTGAAAACGCGTCGCGTATTTGTTTGTTTTCTCTTAATAAATCAAGGGTGATGAGGGCATGGTTTTTTGTGTAACCATTGCCAATAATCATGTTAACGTCTTTGCCGACACCTTCAGCGCCTAGAGCTGCTTTGGTGAATGATGTGGCCATGCTAAAGAAATAGACCGTGCCTTCGTCTTTGGTACTTAGAATCGAAGTCATTTCGGTGTTTTCAACATTAACGACATTAATCGTGAGATCGGCAAGTTTACCGTCTGTGACGTCGCTCACGGCTTCATAGACGGCTAAAGCGTTGAGTGCGTCGCCAAAGAGAATCTCATCACAGACATCAAAGGCTTTTAAAAAGTCCACTTGAGGGGTTTCATTGACTAACCCAATGACTTTGCCTTTTTGACCGACTTGTTTTTTTGCTTCATAGGCACACAGTAAGCCACTTTTACCAGCGGCGCCTAAAATAAAGACTGTATCGCCTTTTTTTGCGAGTTTTCTTACTTGAGCTGGCGCGCCGGCAACATCAAGTGCCGCAAGCGCTAATTTTTCATCGAGGTCATGCGGGAGTTCCGCATAAAGTCCTGAATCAAAAAGAATCGCTTTCCCTTTGATGGTGACTTGTTCGTTGCTTAAGTTAATGTCAATGATTTCATCAATCATTAAAGGGGTTAACGAAAGCGAAACAAGGGTCGCTATTTTGGTGTTTGGGGTAAGCGTTTGATTGTGAAAATCTGCGCCTACTTGACGAATTTCACCAATTAACATCCCACCACTTTTTGTGATTGGGTTTTGCATTTTGCCTTTCATCGCGACAATGTCAAGAATCATGTTTTTCATTGCGTCTTTATCGTGGTTGCAGACTTCTTTAATTTGATGAAATGAGGCCGAATCAATGTTTAAAGTGGTAACGTCTATTAATACTTCATTTGGGTAAAGCGTCATGGTATTATCGATTATTTCGGCGGCTTGTGGCAACGCTCCTTTTGGGCTAATGACACGATGGCTTCCGTACTTACAATATGTTTTCATGATCAAACTCCTTTATGCCAAGTAGTTGACGCGCTTCTTTTGGGGTTGCAACGCAACGATTTGCTTCGTTTGCCATGGCAACGACTTTTTTGACGAGGGCTTTGTTGCCTTCGGCTAGCACACCTTTTTCAAGGTAAATATTATCTTCTAATCCCACACGGACATGGCCGCCATGGTGAATGGCGAGTTCAGCAAGTCGGAATTCATAACGCCCAATCCCAGCGACACTAAAGGTGGCACTAGGGGGCAAACTTTCGCGCAAAAAGTGAAAGTCTCTTGCTTCACCACGCATGCCGCCATTGACACCGAGCACAAAACTAAAATGAAGTGGGGCGTGGATAAAGCCTTTTTTGTGAAGGTTCAAGACCATATCAATATGGCCTTTCTCAAAGCATTCAAGTTCGGGGAAAATATTTCGCTCCTTCATTGTTTTCGCGAAATATTTTATGTCGTTTTCGGTGTTGATAAAAATAGCGTCCCCACCAAAATTAAGCGTCCCACAATCAAGTGTCGCCATTTCAATTGGGAGTTCTGTGACTTGCATTCGCTCTTCACGGCTCATGCCCACTGCGCCACCTGTTGAAGGTTGAATGATGACATCCGGACATGCCTTACGTATTGCTTTGATGATGGTTTCATATCGAGCTTTATCTTGCGTAGGTGTGCCATCATCAAAGCGTGCATGCAAATGAATGATGGCCGCGCCTGCGTCGACGGCTTCACGTGCTTCACGGACCATTTCATCGACAGTATAAGGCACGTAGGGATTATGCTCTTTCATCACTTCCGCGCCACTGATTGCACAGGTTATGATGAGTTTATTCATGACGTTGCTTGTCCTTTGGCACGATGCAAGTTCCTACTGCTTTGGTGGTAAGGACGCGTTCCTTTAAACAATCCGCTGCGGATGCGCTGATGTCTTTTCTTGCTGTAATCACTTTGTAGCAAGCAAATTCAATTTTGCGTGAAGTGTTGCCTTTGTGAATAAGGGTTGCTTCGACTTCGATAAAGTCACCCGCGTAAAGTGGGGCTAAAAAGTCAATGGATTCATAGGCACGAAAGAGGCCTTCATCCCCATCGGTATGAATTAAAAGTTCGGTGGCCACGTCGCCAAAAAAGGCTAAGACTTTTGCGCCATCAACTAAATCGCCACCATAATGTGCGTCCGCTTGGGATAAGCGTAATCGGTGCATAACGTTTTTCATGTTTATACCTCCATTAATTTTACGTGATTGATAATCAGTGGTGCGTCGGTT
Source organism: Candidatus Izemoplasma sp. (assembly GCA_007131405.1). GTDB lineage: Bacteria > Bacillota_I > Bacilli_A > Izemoplasmatales > Izemoplasmataceae > SLQR01. The sequence goes on along the minus strand of SLQR01000032.1, from coordinate 49,804 downwards.
TGTTCAATGATTGTTTCAATGGTGGCATTAGGATGACGCTCAAGTAAATGCAAGCCATCGTCTCTGACTTCCATGACCGCCAGTTCTGTCACAATCATGTCAACTTCTTTATAGGCCGTGAGGGGTAAGGTGCATCGTTTTTTGATTTTTGGTTTGCCTTTATTGGTATGGGTTGTCGCGATAATCACTTTTTTTGCGCCCACCACTAAGTCCATTGCGCCACCCATGCCAGGGACAAGTTTTCCAGGAATAATCCATGAAGCAAGGGAGCCTTCGGCGTCAACTTCTAAAGCGCCTAAAACGGTAATATTCACGTGGTTTCCGCGGATAATCCCAAAGGATGTGACGGAGTCGAAATACATGCCTCCTTGTTTTAAGGTGACGTATTGCGCACCGGCATTGGTAAGATTCTTATCGATTTCATCGTCGTCTGGGGTTGGGCCAAGCCCAATTAATCCGTTTTCACTTTGAAAAAACACGTCGATGTTACTCGGCACATAGTTTGCGACTAAGGTTGGTAGTCCGATGCCTAAATTGACTAAGTCACCATCGCTTAGTTCTTTAGCCACACGGGATGCAATAATCTCTTTAGCGTTCATCGTGCACCTCCATGACTAAGGCGTCCACAAAGACATGTGGGGTAACAATGCATTCAGGGTCGAGTGTCTTTACTAGATTATGAGTAAGGGCGATGACTTCGTGTGCGGCCGTGGCCATCACCGGGTTAAAGTTACGCGCAGTTTTATCGTAAATGAGGTTCCCATAATGATCGCTTGTTTTTGCTTCAATAAGCGCAAGATCTGCCCCAAGGGCTGTTTCAAGCAAGTAGGGTTTATCCTCAACGTTGATGACTTGTTTGCCTTCTTCAACTAGTGTATGCATCCCAGTTGGGGTAAGCAAACCACCAAGTCCCGCACCAAAAGCACGGATCCGTTCGGCTAAGGTTCCTTGTGGCACCAGTTCAACACTTAAGGTTCCTTCGCTCATACGTTGGCCCGCGTAGGGGTTGAGTCCGATATGGGAAGCAATGAGTTTTTTTACTTGATTGTTTTTAATAAGTTTGCCGATGCCTTTATCGCCAAACCCAGCATCGTTACAGATTAAGGTTAAGTCTTGTACGTTTGCCTCAACCATCCAATCAATCAGAATTTCTGGGGTTCCAACCGCCATAAACCCACCGACCATGACGGTTTGACCGTCTTTAAGCTTATCGATAAAAGCTTGTTTGTCTATGCGTTTATTCATTGGAATCCTTTGCTTTAGGTGGCATCATGATTGCTTCACCGGTGAGTAAAAGTTGTTCGGCATCACCGTAGATGTCGGTTTGAAAGATGACCCGGTTTTTTTCAAGTATAACTTCTTTAACACGCACCACAATGTCAAGCTCGGTGTCTGGATAAACCGGCTTAATAAACTTAAGCGATTGCGATAAATAGATCATACCCGCGTCGGGATAATACATGCCGAAGAGTTTGCTAAATAAGGAACCCACTAGCATGCCGTGAACAATCGGCTTCTTAAACACTGTTCGACTCGCGTAATGCTCATCAAAATGAATTGGATTCATGTCCCCACTGACTTCACCAAAACGTTTTACGTCTGTTTGGGTAATGATGCGTTTGTAACGTCGTTCATCCCCAATGTGTATCGAATGAATCATAAATATCACCGTCCTTATAAAATATAAAAAGAGCTGTTATACTAACCAGCTCTCCATTTTAATAAATGGCAATGATTGAAGCGTGCCCTCAATCACCAAGTGTTATGACCGAATTTCATAACTCTTTCGGCAAAACGTGCCTTCGTTTTTTAGTGTCGAAGATCCGGCTTCTTAAGCCACTAAAAACTACCCAACGCTTTGCGCCTCTGTGTGCTTTACACACCGTCATTATAGTCGATAAATGTAAGCGTTGTCAATGCTTTTTCGGAAATAAAAAAGCGCGCCTACATGGCGCGCTTAAATGCGGTTAGGAATGAAAGTGTTCGTCAATTAATTGTTGGAAGGTTTTCCCATCACGTGATTCAAATAAAACATCCCAATACCACATAATACCAAAGACAAAATGGGTGTCGTTTGCAACAAGGACTGTATAAAATGAACCATCATAAAGTGCAGCATATTCATAGGCCATATCCCAGTTATAAAGATACGGGGCTAACTGTGCACTGGTTAAAACTGCGTTATCGCCGTTCCAGTCGCAGTAATCTTCATCCCATGTATCGTAGCAATAATTTTGAGCTGCATTATGCACTTGGTACGCTTAATCCATCAAATCATCTTTTATCATGTCCATACCTAATTCACCAGCTGACCAAGCAAAGAATCGGGTAAGACTAAAGGTTGCGTCATTGAGTGGCGCAATAACATACTCAATCCATTCACGGCTCATCAACTCTTCGGGCGCGTTGGCTTCCATGGCAGTCAGGTTGAGTGGTTCGGTAAATACAGCGACTTCGTCGATGTAATAAAGATCAACGATAACCGTTGTGCTTGTAACGGTAATTTCACTCATTGTTGGATGGAATAAAGCGTTGTGAGACGGGGAGTAATCTTCAAGCGTAAACGTTCCTTCTTCGTGCATAAGATACCTATTTGTCGTCATCATCATCATGATATCCATCATGAGCGCAAGTTTTGCTGCTTCTTCTGCTACGTGGTTTAAATCACCATAGGCAGATGGTACATTAATGGTGGTCGTGTTTTTGACCTCGACTTCATAGTTAAACGCCATAAAGGTCGTGTTTGGATCGGCATCTTCAACTAAGTCTAAAAAATCAATCGTAATTTTCATGAAGTCAAGTGTGTATGGGTCGTATTCGATATGCACAAAGATTGGGGCTGGCATATCGGAGAGTTCTTCTTCAAGGTCAACATCTTTAAGCGGATCCATATCTGCAGGCATTGCGCCCATCTCAACTAAGAAATCATACGCATCATAAGCAAACGCTTCTAAAATGGATGCGAGCATGATGTGATCAACTTTTACCACCGCTTGAATATGGTTATCTTCGGTTTTCTCAAGTTCGATTTCTACATCATCATGGTTCCCGATGTAATCAAGATTAAAATATTTTTGCAGTAAGGCTTCGGCGTCATTGAAATATTTTTGTGATTCATTAAAGAATTCACCAAGCTCATAGTCAAGATTGAGACCAAATTCATCAAGAATATAATCAAGCACAAACTCCATATTCATTTTTTCAAGCAACATTTCAAGCATCTCAAGTTCAACAATGTTTTGCATGTTGTCAGCAAACGTAAAGCGAACCCAGGATTCATTAATCGCGAACATATCTAAGACGTCAAAAAACTCATCGATCTCTTCAGCGGTTGCAATGTCGCGAATGGTGTCGATGTTGATGTAAAAATCAAATGCTTCACCTTGTTCTTGTATGATCATGTTCAGGGTGAACGTATCAACCTCAAGTGGCATCGTATCGGGCAGACGAATTTCGAATAAATATTCGGTCGTGTATAGGCCGTTTTGTTTGATGCCGCGAATGATTGCGTCGACGTATAATTGATTACGTACACCATTTTCTTCAACATCAAGTTCTAAACTATGTCGCAACTCAAATTGCTCTTCTAAATTCATTTCAGTCATTGCATCGGATAGGAATTGAAGGCTTCCATCCCATTCTTCAATAACGCGTTCAGCGGCTTCTTCTTCATTGTCACGGAAAAGACCACAAGCGCTTAAAGAAAACGTTACAATAAGGGTAAGTGTTAACAGTAGTATGCGTTTCATTTTATCATCTCCTTTATGCTTCTATTATAAACTTTCTTTACTAGAAAACAAAGGATAAATGCATAAGTTTTTAGGAAATTATGCGTCCATATTGTATAATAAAAGTGAATTAGGTGGTGATAAACATGCTTATAAAAGAACAGTGCACTCGCATCCGTGAAAAACCCTTTGAATTAGCGGTTTTATCGTTAATCGTTATCGTGATTGTTTTAACAAGCATGACCATCACCCCAATGCTTAGGCGACTCAATGCACCTGTCGATGCTTTTTTAGAAGAACAAAATGTTGAATCGTTTCATGTCTCACTGGGGATGATTGATTTTAACCATCTAAGTGGGGCGCAACGTTTAGATGTTTACAATACGATGGATCTTTATGCTGAATTTCCTGCCCTTGATGAAAATAATCCCTATCAAATGAATGCCATCAACCAATACATTCAAACCCACATTTATCACTACCCTGACTTAGTTGAACGGATTTACGCTAGTGTCATTACACCTTTTCAAACTGATCAAGTTCATTATGAACTGAGTTATCGTTTTGCGCTTGATGATGGGGATTTTCATTATCAAGTGCTCACCGTGAATCAAACGCTAAATCGTCCTTATTTTACTGATGGTAACGCGCCAAATACAGGACAAGTCGCCCTTTTTCATCCCTTTGGTATCGCCAATCAACTCGATGTTGGGGATGCGTTTATTATTCATGGAAAAACTTTTGAGATTAGTGGTTTTTTCTATTCGCCGCAGTTTATCTTGCCTGCGCTTCAAACAACCTCGTTAACGTATGACGCTCATACAGAAAGTTATGTGTTAGTTGATTTTGAAACGTTTTTGCAGTTTGAAGAACCGTTTAAAGTCTATTATCAAGGGTCCGGTGATTTTGAATCCATTCAAGGGGACTTTGATGTCTATCAGATCATGCAAAGTGATGTGCAGCGTCTTGGGCGCAATATGCGCATGGTTGAAACCGTTGTGCCTCAAGAGTACAATTTACGCATTCAAGCTGTTTCGACTGAAAGCGGGGTAACATCCACTTTTGTGAATGGCTTCTCGATTCTCTTTTATCTTTTATCGTTTGTGCTTATTGGTTACGCGATTAAAAACCATTTGGATAAACAAAAATTGATGTTTTTAACGCTTTATGCACTTGGTTATTCACGCGCGAAACTGGCGAGAAGTCAGCTTGTCATTGCAGCTTATTTTAGTTTCTTGCTCATTGTTTTTGGGTTCATTGGTCTTTACCTTAGTGATTTCTTCTACCGTTTCTATACCGCGCGCTATTTTTATCCTCATGATTCGTTTCGGGTTGATGGCTTGGTTTTTGTGTTTGGCATCGCGCTTCCGGTTCTTGTGATGATGGGCGGAACGTATGGGTATAGTTACTCGGTGATTAAACGGTTTTCACGTGAGAAAACGATGACACACGCACGCATGCGCATGCATCAGGTGCGTAAATTCATGGGTCGTGGCCTGCTTTTTGTTGGTGTTGCTACGCTTTTCTTGTTTAGTCGTTTTACGGCGGATTTGATTGATGACTTTCAATCGCAAACCCTCGAAGGCAAACATTTCGAACAAATGGTTTTTTTAAAAAACCATACACCCTCCGTTGATCCTGAGCATGAACCGTTTGTCTATGGTTTTGTGGAAATCCAAGCCATCAATGCACAAACCATTACGTCAAGAACATATGTTCAAGGGTATGGTATTCCTTATGATACCACGCTTTTAAGGTTTTCTGAGTCGATGGAGACGCAAAATAATTTGCTCGAACATGGTGTTTTAGTTTCCGAACACTTCGCAAACAGTTATAATATAACTATAGGGGATGAACTTTTACTCGGCATTGGACGAAACCAAGTCCGCTTGCCGGTGACTGAAATTACCAGTGAACTGATTGAAAGTGCGCTTTATATGAATCATGAAACCTTCAATGCACTTCAAGGCTATAGCGATCAACCGATGGTGAATGGCTATTTCACCTCAAAGGTGATTGAAAGTGACGCCGATGCGTTTCGTATTATCCATTATTCGGTGGTTGTTGAAGAGATCAATCAGCTTTTTCAGTTAACCAATCGTGTCTTGTATGGTTTGATGGTGATAAGTGTTCTGGTGGCGTTTTTGATGTTTTATTACCTTATCAACGCCGCACTTGATCGTGTGTTGCCGACATTTTTAACCTTAAAAGCTTTAGGCTATACTTCAAAGGAAACCTATCGAGTGTTTTTCCGTGACAATTTTCTCATTTTAGGGGCGAGTTATGTGCTGGCGTGTCTTGTATCAATCTTTATGATTACACGCATGTTGCATATGCTTTACCGTGACTTTGGGTTTGTGTTTGTGTTTAATTTCTCCGTATTTACCGTTATTATTGGGTTCTTAGTGATGAGTCTATTTATTGGTTTTGTGTCTTATTTAAGCCATGTACGGATTCAAAAAGTCCCTCTCAGTACGGCATTAAAAAAGGTTTGACTAAACGTCAAACCATTCAAAGGTATCGCCAACGCCATACGTATAATCTGCATTGGAAAAGGTAAGGTAATAGATTTTATCGTTTTCGATTCGACCATAAACAATTTGCTTGGTTTTGGTGTCGAGATACGGTGTGTAGCGTTCGGTGCCAATTTTTATGGTTTCGCCTTCTTCAATGATTTCGAAACGTTCACTCATCTTTGATACTTGGTTTTGAAATCGACCATTTAACACAAGGTATTTTGCGCGCTTTAACATCCCGTCCATTAGGTTTTCTCCAAGAGCGATTGAATGGCTGGTTCGATCGTTTCAGGCGTTTCTCTTGATGTGAAGCGTTTGATGAGTTGACCGTCTTTGTTGATCAGGAATTTTTCAAAGTTCCACTGAATTGGGTCGTTGTTTGAGTTCATCTTTAACAAAAGATCAAACAGTGGGTGTTTGTTTTTCCCTTTTACTTGTGTCTTCTTAAACATTGGGAAGGTAACGCTAAAGTGGGTCTTGCAGAAAGATAGAATTTCTTCTTCTGTGCCTGGGTCTTGATTCATAAATTGATTGCACGGAAAGCCAAGCACGGTAAAGCCTTTGTCTTTATAGGTTTTGTATAGTTTTTCGAGGCCTTCAAATTGAGGGGTAAACCCGCACTTGCTGGCGGTATTCACAATAAGAACAACTTGGTCTTGATAGGGTTTGAGCGTTGTTTCTTTTCCGTCAATGGTTTCTAAAGGTATGGTATATAGGTCCATAAATATTGCCTCCTTTTGTCATATTATATCATGTTTCATTGGTTTTTAAACTCAAATATGGTGGTGAGAAGTATGAAAGGAAAAGATTTAAAGAATGACATCGTCCGTGCTGCTTATAAAGCGTTTGCTAAGGCGGATTACAAGCAGGTATCCACAAACCAAATTGTGCAGGATGCGAATGTCTCAAAAGGCTTACTTTTTCATTACTTCAAGAATAAACAAACACTGTATATTTCACTATATGAAATGGCTTGGAGTTTAATTCATCGTGATATCTTCACCGATTTTCCTCAAGCAAATCACGACGCGTTCGACCGCTTAATGGAAATGATTGTCCGTAAAACCGACAGCATGATTAAGCATCAAACCATTACGGCGTTTATTAAGCGTGTTCATATGAATACGATGCCAGATATTGTTAAGGCGCGTACACAAATTTACCAAAGTTTCCAACAACGAAACTATAAGCGGGTATTTGATCAGATTGATAAATCCCTCTTCAAAGATGACCAACATTTGGATGAGATTTTTAAGGTAGTTACATGGACCTTTAATAAGATTACCCACGACTGGGAGCGAAACCATGCAAAGAAAGAACCATCGGACGCTTTAAAGATTTTAAAGTCAGAACTTGAGCATTATTTGGTGTTTTTTAAGACCTACTTTTACAAAGCATAAAAAAAACGCATTTTTCATGCGTTTTTTAGTTGGCAATAAGCGCATCGATGTGATTAAACATAATCACAAACAAAATAAAGATTAAGACGGCATTCAAAAGAATACCGAGCAAGACATTAAACAGCGTGTAATACTTCGCTGGTCTTGGTCTTTTCTCAAGTCGGCTCGCCATAACAAGTTCAATCGTAGCTGAAAAATAGCGCAATAAAAAGAGCATATTGACAGCAATAAATCCGGCTGCAACGATGTGAATAAGAGCTATCTCCGTCGTAAAAACAAACACAACGGATAAAACAATATGCAAAATGGATATGATGCTCAGCCGTGCGAGTCGGTAAAAGTGTGCTTTTTGTTTCATACTATCACCTTTTGATTAACATTTTCCCGTTCCCTATGTTTATTGTATCACATGGTTACTTAGAAACAAATACATTGTATGTCAAAAAACTATTACGTTGTTTTCTTGTAATATCCTAAGCCAATCGCACCTGGGCCGGCGTGCGCACCAACCGCTGGGGTAAGTGGCATACTAAAGACCGATTTAATGTCTTTATTTGTTTCTTTTAAACGCGCTTCAATGTAATCGCGAATCGCTGGGTTGTCGGCGTGACATATAAACGGCTCGACATCTAGATCTTTTGTTTCTTCTAAATACATCTCGACTACGCGGTCGACAGCTTTTTTAAAGGTACGAATTTTTTCAACGGTTTCAACTTTGCCTTCTTTGGAAATGTGTAGCAAAGGTTTAATTTTCAACATACTTCCCATAAAGCCTGCGGCATTAGACAAACGGCCATTTTTTACAAGATACGCAAGCGTATCCACTGCAAAATAGATGTGGTTGTTGTCGCGAATCATGTGTAGCGCTTTAACAATCTCATCAAGACTCTTGCCTTTTTTTGCCATTTCAGCGGCTGTTAGTGCCATTTTCGCTTCTGGAAAAGCAACGGATTTTGAGTCAACAACGACGACGTTTAAGTCCTCTACTTGTTGAGCAGCAACTTGTGCAGCGCTATAAATCCCACTCATATTGGATGAAATTGTTACCACTACAATATCGGTATACTCATCTTTTTTCATCGCTTTGTACAGTTCAACCATGGAAGCCGTAGATGGCTGACTTGTTTTTGGGATGAGATTCTTATTCGCTTGCAAGCGCTCGTAAAATTCATCCGCTGTCAATTCAACGTGATCTAAAAACTCTTCATCCCCAAGATGAATCATTGAACGCATGATGCGTATATCATAGGGGTGATCAAAATAATCTAAACAGGCATTTGTGTCGGCAATGACACCAATTTTTTTTATCATTTTTTTACTCTCCTTACATCCTTTATCGCTTATATTATAGCATAGCGTGAAGACTTTGTTGATGAAAAAAAGCACAGAAATGTGCTTTTTCTTGTTTTATTCAACCGAATAGTTTCTTGCTAAAATAAAGAGCAGGTCACTCAATCGGTTTAAGTAGCGTCTTGGGCCATCAAGATCGTCGCGTTTTGTGTGGTTGATATAGCGCACTAGGGTGCGCTCTGCACGTCGTGCAACGGTGCGTGCTAAGTCAAAGTAGGCACCCGCTTCGGTTGCTTCTGAACCCGGTAAAAAGAATTTTGCTGCGATGGGGGCTTTTTTCATGTAGATTTCTTCTTCTTGTTCAATGAATGATATATCTTCGTCGGTTATTTGACGCAGTTTTTTGTAGCGCTCAGGGTGCGCGGATTCGTTTGTCGCAATTAATGCGTTAATGGCTTGTAAGGTATTTTGAATGGTTTTAATGTTTTCATAGGGAGCCCGGTGGTACGTTAAGCCAAGCATTGAACTTAATTCGTCGTTTGTCCCTAAAGCATCAAAGAGGATGTCATCTTTTGAGAAGGTTTCGTTTGAATAATTTTTACTTGTGCCTTTGTCGCCAGTTTTTGTGGAGATTTGATTGTAGTCATCAATGTTCATAAGGGGGGGTCCTCCTTTGGTTTTCTATGTTTAGTATAGCATGGAGTGAATAAAAAGAAACGTCTTATGTTTTTTTAAATGATTTTAATCTAAGCATGGATAAAGTCATAAATACCAGTGTCCATGCGATCCCAATTAGGATTAGCATCCATAAACTAAAGGTAAAGTCTCCAAGCTGTAAATCAATCGCTAAAAACATGCGTTCGCGTGATGCAACACTTGGGTCTGCACCACTAAAAACCGATTGAATTAGGGCATCCATGTAGATGAGTCTAAACGCACTCGACATTTGCAAGGTTGGTAATAAACTCAAAATATAGCGGGTGAAATCAGGCAGTGCTCCAACAGATACATAAAGACCGGCTAAAAACCCAATGAGTGTCCCTACAAGGGTGGATAAGGTGCCGTGGGTATTTGAGGTTTTCACATACGTGACAACGTAAAAGAAAATACTTGAAAAAAGCATGCTTGATAGCAACAATAAGCCGAAAATACCTAACCAATTCGCAAAGGCAAGCACAAAGCCAAACTTAAACCATAAATAAAGCTGTCCAACAATTAAATTCACGATGCTTAAAGCTAGGCTAATCACCACGGCTGCCACAAAATAACTTACCACAATGTGACGACGATCTAATGGCGATACATAAAAATCATTGATGGCTTTTGTTTCAAAATCGCGTACCATGATGCCTAAAAACCCAAGCGGCACGGTGACCGTTGAAACAAAGAGGATGCCTGAAAAAATCCAGGTATAGATAAACGCTTCCCCATCGGGGTGTTCACCTAAAGGTCCACCTTGAAACATGTTGCCTAGAAAAAGCAAAAACAAACCGAGGATAATTAAAACCGATAAAAACGAGAAGAAAACTGCCCAGCGATTACGTAAATAGAGCATTAAATGGCGTTTTATCAAAGCGAATTTCATTGGTTAGCCTCCTCAAGTTCGCGACCGGTAATCGTTAAGAAGACATCGTCCATGGTGGCTTTTATGATTTCAAAGTCTTGAATATGCGCTTCAAAACGCTTGACGATATCTAAGCCTTCAAAGGCATTGTTAAGCGGCACATGAATACGTGAGTTTACGAGTCGATAGGCTATTTTCGCTGCGTTTAGTGCCTTTTCAAGGGGTGCTTTTGGGACAATTTTCAAGGTGTCTTGCGCGTAATGTTTACGGAGATTGTCGGCGGAATCATTCGCAACAATCGTGCCTTCATTCATGATAATTACGTGATCCGCTTCGAGCACTTCTTCCATGTAGTGCGTGGTTAGAAAAATCGTCATGTTCAGATTTTGTTTTAAGCTTAAGATCAGTTCCCATAGACTTTTACGTGATGCTGGGTCTAAGCCTGTGGTTGGTTCATCAAGCATCAAAATTTTTGGGTTATGAAGGAGTGCACGGGCGATATCGGCTTTGCGTTTTTGCCCGCCCGATAAGGTTTGGACGCGTTGGTCTAAAAACGGACCTAAGTTAAGCAGCGCTGAGAGTGCTTTTAGTCGTTCGTTGAATGTTTCTTTTGTCATGGCATAAAAGGAAGAGCGAATGCTTAGATTTTCACGCACCGTTAGATAGGTATCTAAGGTGCTGTACTGAAACACGATGCCGAGATTTTTACGAATCGCATCGTCATGTTGGTCTAACGGGTTGCCGGCAACGGTGACGTCACCTTCGTCTTTTTTTAGCAGAGTCGCAAGCATTTCAATGGTGGTGGTTTTTCCGGCGCCATTGGGACCAAGCAAGGCAAAAAATGCGCCTTCTTTTACGGTAAAGTCAATGTTTTTTACGGCGTGCACCGAACCATAATGCTTCGATAAATTGTGTACGGTTATGATGTTCATAGAACCTCCTAAATAATAGGGGCAAAAATACTGAGTAATCCTTCAAAAACCTTAATGAAGATATTACGCTTTTGCCAAGTTATTGGGTCGATTTTGTGTGAATCTTGCTTATCTTGAATAAATTGGTCAACAATGGTTTGAACGGCGCTACCTGTAAAAAGAGCAGTAATTTCAAAGTCGATGACCGCACTGCGGTTGTCGAGGTTATAGCTTCCTACTGAAGCAAGTTTATCATCAATCACAAAGATTTTAGCGTGACTAAAGCCTTTGGTGTATTGATAAACGTTGATATCATGTTTGAGCATGACAGTCGCAAAAAACTTGGTGACGTTATACACGAGGCGTTTATCGGGGGTGCCTGGAATGATGATTTCAACATCAACCCCTGAACGTCTAGCGACGATTAAGGCGGTGAGTGTTTCTTGATCAAGGGCCATGTATGGGGTCATGATGCGAATCGATTTTTTCGCGGTTAAGATCATCTTTAAATACACGTTACGAATATGAGCTTCATGGGAATCTGGACCCGATTGAAGAATTTGTGTGATGCCTCGCGTTTTAACATTGGTTTTTGGGTAATAGATGTCGTCGTCAATAAAATGACCTGTGTTGTAGTAATAGTCTTTGAAAAAAATACAGGTTAATGACCGAACGGCTTCACCTACGAGTTTGACTTGGGTGTCGCGGAAATAATAATCATAGGCGATGGTGTTGTCGTATTCATCGGCTAAGTTCATGCCGCCAGTGTAGCCAACTAAGCCATCAACGACCACAATTTTTCGGTGATTTCGGAAGTTCATTCGCGTGTTAAATAGTGGAAAGTAAATACGGTCATTGATGATCACATCGATGGGTGATTTTCGAAGTTTTTTTAAGTATTTTCGGCTGATTCGAGCGGAACCCAATGCGTCAAATATAAGTTTAACCTCAATGCCTTCTTCGGCTTTTTTCATCATTAAGTCCAGGACTTGACGGCTTCGAGTGTCATTGCGGATGATAAAAAATTCCATGAGAATAAACTGTTTGGCGTTTTCAATGGAATTGATCAAGTCTGGGTAAAACGCTTCGCCATTTTTTAAAACGGTGATTTCCGTTGAATCGGCGAATGGTTGATGATAAGAAATACGGTGGCTTGCATGAAATATATGGGTAAGGTCTTTATCATCGGTTGGTAAGGTAAGCGGACCATCGCTTGATTTCGTTTCTTTGGTGATGTACGCATCATCATGAATAAGTGGACGACGGCGATAGCGAAAACTGTTTTTAAAGCCTCGACCAAAAGATAGGAAAAGCGTTATGCCGATGATGGGTTCAAAGGTCAAAATCAGTAGCCAGGGAAGTTTTTGGGTGGGGTTTTCACTTCGCAGGGAAACGTACATCCAAACGACAACCACAATAGCCACTAGAAGGGTTCGAATAGCGAACCCGATGTATGGTCGGTGATCAATTAGGTTTAAAATAAAATTGTAGACATACTCAAAACCAAATCGCAAACTGATGGCGATTATGACAATCATGAGTATGAACATAATCTTACGAATACTTTTTTCCATAGCGTTCCTCGATTCTTAGATGAAACTTAAGCCTCCGGAATGGTTTTTTGTCCTTCTAAATAGGCTTCGATGTGTTTGAGGTCTTGTTCAGTTAGGTGTTTTAGTGGTTCCTGTTCGATGGACGCAAGCAATGCGTCTTTGTGTTTGGTTAATCTGGTGATGTCTTCTTCTAACATACGTTCGCGTTCGGCTTGATAGTTTTGGGCTTCGTCTTCGCGGCGTTTTAAGATTGTCTCATGCGCTTTTTCTGCTTCGTCTTTTTTCTCGAAACACGCTTCTTTTTCGCTCTTCTTATCTTGGGTTAAAGTTTTTAAGCGCTGATCGTAATCTTTTTGCAAGCGTTGGATTTGTTGATTTAATTTTTTGGCATCGTTTTCGTATAGTTCATCGATGTGCTCGGCGTTTTCTTGATGGACTTTTTTGATTATTTCGATTTTACTTTCATGCGATTTTGTGCGCTCATCGCGTTCTTTTTTATAGCTTTCAATCATGCTGTCAAAGGCTTTTTTAATCGCACTTAGTTGCTCGTTAAGTTGTTGTTTATGGTGTGCTAGTAGTTCTTGTTGGCTTTTTATGCGTGCCGCTTTATAGTGCGTTGCTTGATCGAGGGTATCGTCTTGACGTTGCAGTTGGAAGATGTTGAATAAGTTGGCGTTGTGTTTGACTTCGTAGTACAAGGTGTCAAAGGTATTGATAGCTTGTTGGGCGTTGCGTTCAACTCGTTCGATGGCATCGTGTATTTGGTCTTTGATATGAATGAGTAAGGTTTCAGCTTCTTCTGTGGAGTGCATTTTAAAGCTTTTAGTTTGTTCAATCATGTGTTGATAGAGTTGGCGTTTTTGTTCAAGTTCACGTTTTTTAAGCGCGATGGTTTCATCGTGGTGTTCTTGTTTGGTGTTGAGGTCACGTTTTAATCGTTTGATGCGTGCTTTGTCTTTTTTGGCATCAAGGGATTCTATGAGTGATAGATCTTTATTGCGTTCGAGTGCTTGTTTTGCCATCAGGTCTTTGATGGTGGTGTTGTGGTGTTTTTCGACCCGATCAATGGCTTCTTGGTAAATGGCAATTTCCAATTCAAAGGTATCATCAATGTGACCAACCATGCGGTCATGATCTTTTTCGGCTTGGGCAAGCATGGTGTTGTATTGCTTGATTTGATTGGTTCGCTCATGCTCGATGGCTTTTTCATGGCTTGGTTTATAGGTCATGATTTCATCATTTTTTAACGCGGTGTAGTTTTTCGCGTTGTGGTAATAATGGCCGACTAAAATGGTTTCTTTGGCAAAGTCGTTGGTGATTTTTTGTTTTTCAAACTCGATGTCACGTGCAATTTTATCGTAGGTGTAGTGGTAATCGTGTTTTTTGAGTTCGTAATCGACATTTTCCAAGTCAATCTTTTGGTCGATTTTACGGGTGTCGCCATTGACATCGAACTCGGCTTTTTCCGTTTGACGTTTGGTGGTGAGATCGTTTTTATTTTGGTTATATTGACGTTTTTGCTCGTCGTTAAGTTTTTGGGTTTCTGGTTTTAAGATGGCGCTTTGACGGTCATACGCAAGACGGGCTTCTTCTAAGGTTTGATTAAAGTTGATGAGTTGGATATCGTAATCGATTTTTAATGTGGTTTGTGCGTGATTAAAACGGGCTTCTTCGATTAAGCGTTCGATGTTCACTTCATTGGTTTTAATCATGTCTTGTGTTTTGTGTTTTTTGGTGGTGATGAGTGTTTCAAGAATAGCTTGAATATGGGTTTCTTTTAATGCGTAGGCTTGTTTTTTATAGTCATCAATAATAGCTTGAAGTTTCGTTTCGTAAGGTTCACGCTGCAAGGTGTGTTCGGCGTCGAGTTCGTTTAACGCTTCGTCTTTTTCCTTGCGGTGCGCTTTGAGTTCTTTGGTGTAGCGATTTACTTCGCTACTCTCTTTAAGTTTTTCTTTTTCTTTTTTGTATTTCAATATTTTAGCGATGGTCTCATCAAACCCATCGACGATTTTTTGGCGTGCTTTGGCTTGGGTTGTTTGGAGTTTTTTAAGTTCCTCTTCTGCGGGTTTAACGACTTCTTTATACTCTGTCATAAGTTTTTTGAGTGCTTTTTTGAAGGCGTCGATTTGCGCTGTTTTTGTTTGTTCGGATGCGTCGAGTACTTTTTTAGTTGCGGCGTTGACTTGATCGATTTTGCTGGAATAATCACTATTTTTTTGATTAATCGTGTTTTCAAGTTTGGCATTTTGTGTGTCGGTTTCTTTCTCGAGTTGGACGGTTTGATCGTAGAATGTTTGCGTGGATGATTCAATCGACTTATCAAGCGCGATTTGACGTTCTTGCATTTTCTTTGCAATGCGATCAAGCCGTGCTTGGTAATCGGATTCAATCTTTTGTTCTTTAAGTGTGTTTAAACTTTGCTTTTTTTCATAGTCATCTTCAATTGCTGTTAAGTCTTTAGTGGTTTTATTTTGGATGGTCTTTTCTTTTTTCTTAAGCTCTGACTTCGTTTTTTGTAGATTTAGCTTGAGTGTTTTCTTATCCTCGTTGTAGATTGTTTCTTCTGTTTTTAAACGCTCTGAAAAAGCATCAAGTTTCGTTTTGAGTGATCCTTGAATGGTTTTGGCATTGGTTTGAAACAACTTGGTTTTGTGTCTGAGTGCTTCATCACTTTCCAGCCGTGCCTCGATGACCTTTTCATAGTTTTTCATAAGTGCCTCTTTTAACCCCAATTTTGTTGGCATAGTATTCCCCCCTTGTCTATATTGTACCATTTTTTTAAAAATGTGCATGTGTTTTTTTGTGGTGTTTTTATAAAAAAAAGACGCTATTTAAGCGTCTTTTGTGTCTGGCATAAAGCCGACAATCTTATCAATCAGTCGCATAGTCCCACCAACATAGACGGCGGTAATGGCTTGATTTTCGACTTTTAAGTCAACGGTGATGCGTGAGGGCTTAAACATCGTGTAGCCTTGTTCGAAGATAAAGTGGGTGTTTTCGGTGTCGTGGTATTTGTTTAAAAAACATGCAAGGGCGCCTGAAGCTGTCCCTGTGGCACTTTCTTCATCGATGCCAACGAGTGGGATAAAGTTTCGCCCGTGGGCTGTGCTTTCGTCTTCTAAGGTTTCGAGTGTGTACATGTAGATGCCTTCAGCGTTGTATTTTTTGGATAGTTTCGCAATGGCATCAATGTTTGGGGTTAAAGCGTGTAAGGTTTTTAAATCTTTAATCCCTAAGAATATTTCACGAATACCCGTGGATACAACTTGTACTGGGTAGTCGAGTATATCGTCTTTTTTAAGGTTCAAGGCTTTGAGGACTTCATCCTGGTCGATGGTGTCGAGGTATTTTGGTTTCTTCATTTGCAAGGTAACTTTTTCCTCATATATATAGACATCAAGAATCGCCTCTTTAGTTTCAATGGTATAGTGTGTTTTATCAAGTTTGTCTAAATTGCGCATGAGGTTAAAGGTCGCGACGGTTGCGTGGCCACAAAGTGGCACTTCAACTGTCGGACTAAAATAGCGCAGTTTGAAGTCTGCGACATCACTTGGTAAAACAAAAGCGGTTTCGGAAAAGTTCACGCGTCGGGCAATGTTGATCATTTCTTCTTCGCTAATGGCTTGTGCATCAAGCACAACCCCGGCTTCATTGCCACCAATGTTCCCTTTTGGGAAGGCGCTGACTCGGTATAGTGTTAAACTCATTAGTTCTCCCTCCTTATGGTTGGTGTATATTATACCATACTCTTATCTTTTGCGGTATAAAAAACGACTTAGGTGCTTATAGTGTGCTATAATATGGCATATACAAGGTGGTGGCGAGATGAAATTTTGGGTTAAATCGTATGAGCATCATCCGGTGTTTGTGACGGGTTTAATTTTTGTCGTGAGTTTGCTTGGCTTTGCTTTTCGTTTTGAGCATGGACCGGCCTTTATTCACCCCGCACTTGGGATTGGATTTGTGCTCGCTTACACGTTTGGAAGAAAAGTATATGCTGGCATTGCAAGTGGGATTATTTTAGCGCATATTGTGATGCGTCTTTTCGTTTGGCAAGCACTGGTTTTGCATAGTTTATCGATGAGTGTCTTTACGGCGTTTCTGATTTTACTCCAAATTCACATGGCGCTTTATTTAACGAAAAAATATAAACTTGATCTTTTATTTAACGGCTTTAATTGGGTCTTACTTGGAAAAGTCTTTTTAACCGTTGTGGTGGTCTCCTTAACCGGGGCCATTATGGGAACAACGCTTTATGTCCTTGTCTATGAACCCAGCATTTCTTGGGCATTGATTGGCAGCATCCATTTTATTGGGGATTATTTTGCGTTTGTGCTCTTTGTGCCTGTAGGCATTTTGTCGTATCGCGTTGATCGTGAACTTTTTGATATCGCGACCTGGAAAATAATTGCGGTTCGTTTAGGGTTGGTTTCTGTCTTTGCTGGATTACTGATTTTATTGGCTTATGAAGTTAGCTATTTTTCCTTCGATAAAGACTACTACATTGTGCTTGCCTTTTACGCGGTGATTGGGTTTGCGTTTAGTTACCGCATGATTGGGTATTTTACCGTGATCTTTTTGTTGATCAGTGCTTTTCATATAGGGGGTTTAGCGAGTGGTGAATGGATGGCAAGTGCGCTTAATATTAATGTCTTCTTAATGATTGGGACCGGACTCGCCATTACCATTAAGCGCTTTAACGATGTACGTTACGCCCAACGGGACCAGATAGAAGAGAGTAACCGTCACAACGTCACCATTCTTGATGATGTTCACAACCTGCTTCATTTTTCTAGGGATGTCGTTAGACAGCCTGATAATGAACAGGAGTACCTTGAAAAAACCCTACACGTTGCGATGCGCCAGTTAAAAGAGATTGATTATGGGTATTGTTACATCGAAACCTCGGGAACGATTACGTTGGTGAATTCTGTCGGTTACGATGATGACGTGCCGTTTGTCTATGAAAGCCATGATTTGCTCGAAAAATCAGACCACAATCTGTTTTATACGCAAAATATTTTACGGACATTCCGCGAGATGTATGGAGAACAATATGGGCTTTTACAATCGCGCAAGGAAACCGAACGTAGACGTTTATTGATGCGGTTTGATTTAGGCAAAAACCGATCGTTTATTGTGTCTATTGGGAAACATAAACGCCGTGATATTTTTACGAACAGGCAACTGGATCACATGGAGCATTTTATGAAACTCATTCGCAGTTTGTTTAAGCGTAATTATTATTTAACACAAAACACACAGATGAAACATGAGATTGTGCTTTCCTTTATTCGAACCCTTGAACTTTACGACCCTTACACGAAAGGGCATAGTGAGGATGTCGCATTTTTCGTCACCGAAATCGCGAAAAAGCTTGATTTAGACGATGCTCAATTTGATACTTTGTACTGGGCTGGGATCTTGCATGATATCGGTAAAGTCGGTGTGTCAAACCGGATTTTAAATAAACCGTCTAAATTAACTAAAGAAGAGTATGACGATGTTAAAGAACATGTCAACTACGGTTACGATGTTCTTTATCCCTCTGAAGATTTAAACACGATTGCAAAGATTGTTCGTCACCATCATGAATGGTGGAACGGACAAGGTTACCCTGATGGCTTAAAAGAACAGGAAATTCCACTTGGCAGTCAAATCATTGGTGTTGCCGACATGGTGTCAACCATGGCAACAAACCGTACGTACCGCGCGAAACAATCCAAAAATCGCATTGTCAAGGAACTAAAAAAATACCGTGGCGTTCAGTTTTCACCACGGGTTGTTGATTCGATGCTTGAATTGCTCGATCAAGGGCTACTTGAAAAACACTATACCTTAACATAAAAAAAATAAGCTCAGATGAGCTTATTTTTTTGCGTACACACGTTCACCTTCAATGTAGGTTTCGAGTACTTCTGCTTTTAAAAGATCTTTCTGACTCAGATCCTTAACAATGATAAAATCTGCGTAATAATCTTTTTTGAGTTTGCCGAGTTCATCTTCTTGGTAGAAGAAATAGGCTGGGACTTCAGTATATGCTTTGATGGCGTCACGGTAACTAAAGCCTTCTTCTTTTAAATAAACCCCTAGTTCCGGGTTTTTGATCGATTGGCGGGTAATGGCAACGTGCAAATTCTCAAACGGATTGACATCTTCAACAGGTGCATCGGTTGAAATCGTGGTCACGACATCTTGTTTGGCCATGGTGTTAAAGAGATAACTGTTTTCCATGCGCGTTTTACCGAGGCTTTTTTCTAAGATGGCAAGATCGGAATTGATAAAGATTGGTTGGGTTTGTGCACCAATCTTTAAATCACGCATGCGCTCGATTTGATCCGGTCGTGCAAGTTGAGCATGAATGATCGAATGACGTCGGTTGAGGCGTGCTTCTTCTGGAATGCTTTCAAAAATATCAAGCAATTCTTCAATCATTTGATCCCCAATGGCATGAATAGCTACATCCATTCCGGCATCATTTGCCATGGTAATTAGGCGCTTTATAACGTCCGGTTTAAAGACGCGTATGCCTTTGGTGTCTGCGTCTTCATAGGGTTCCCTCATGTAGGCGCTTCGCGCACCAAGTGACCCATCCGCTAAGAGTTTAAGCGGTCCCATGTGGTAGCGGTTAAAGCGTTTGCGGACTAATCCTTGATCAATAAATCGTTGAAATTCACCAATCGATGGAATGTTGGCTTGTTCGAGAACACGCAGTTTAAGTCGGTGGTCATCGTCAAGCTTTTTAAAGACATTTAAGATGCGTTCGAAGGGAATTTTATACATCGCAAAGTCATCACTTCCTACGGCGGTGATGCCGTGAGAGAGGAGATAATCTTGAGCCTTTAAAATTTCTGCTTCAATGGCCGCATCGGTAATGGTGGAAGCGACTTGCATAATCCAGGCAATGGCGTCTTCTTTGAAGATACCCGTGGATAGATCATAAGCATCCGGGTCTTCTGGTAAAGTGCCTTGTTTTTTGGCAAGGTTAATGGCGTAATCGTTGGCGACCACCATATGGCCACATACGCGGTAAAGAATGATGATTTTATTCGCACTAATTTGATTAAGGTCGACTTTGGTTGGGCTGCGTTTATCAAGAAATTGGCTTTCGTGATAGCCACGGCCAATCAGGGGTGTTTTGGCACTTTTTTTCAATCCCTCAATTAGATCGTTGATGGTTTTGTAATGCGCTAGGTTTTCCATGTTCATGCTTTTGCCAATCCCCAAAACATGAAGATGGGAATCGTTAAAGCCCGGTAAGACGTGATGCCCTGCAAGGTCAATGACCTCGTCAACGTGCGTGTTTAAAATGCTGCCTTTGCGTCCAAAACGGATAAATCGTCCGTTTTCGACGATAAAAGCGTCGTTTGGTTGGTTAAATAGTTTTGCGTTTATGTATGCTTTTCTCATGTTTTCACCTCGTAAAAATTATAGCATAAAACTTATGTTTAGGGTGTTTTATTGCGTTGTAAGCGAAAAAAAAGTGCGGAAAATTCCGCACCTTATTTTTTGCTGCTTTCGACCATCAGTTTGACCATACGGTTTGAGAATTCTACTGGGTTCTCAATCTCATAGCCTTCGATGAGTAAGGCTTGGTCATACAGTAAGCTGGCGTAGTCGTCGAGTTTCGTTGTGTCACTTTCAAAGATACTTTTTAAAGCCTGGAAGAGATCATGATTCGGGTTAATCTCGAGGATTTTATCGGCTTTCATATCACTTTGGTTTGGCATTTGTTTTAAGACTTTTTCCATCTCTAAACTTAATCCTTCTCCGCTGACTAAGCAGACGGGTGATGAACTGAGTCGACCAGAGAGCTTGACGTCTTTGACTTTTTTACCAAGCGATTTTTTTAGTGCTTTTAAAAGGTTTTTGTTGGTTTTTTCTTGGGTTTCAAGTTCTTCTTTTTTGGTGTCATCAAGTAAGTCGTCGCTAGATTGTTTTAATGATTTAAACGGCAACTCTTGATACGTATTAAGCATTTGTACCATGAACTCATCGATTTCATCGGTAAAGAGTAAGACTTCGTAGTCTTTGTCTTTGACCGCGTCCATTTGGGGTTGGTTCATGATCTGAGCACGGCTTGAACCGGTGGCGTAGTAAATGGCTTTTTGGTCATCTGTTTTGCGTTCGATGTATTCACTTAAGGTGATATAGTTTTCGGATTTGTTGGTGGTGAACATGATTAAATCTTGTAACAGGTCTTTTTTTGCGCCGAAGTTTTCGTAGATGCCGTACTTTAGATTGCGTCCATACGCTTTGTAAAACTCAAGGTATTTGTCGCGGTCATTTTTTAGCATCTTTTCAAGTTCGGATTTGATTTTCTTTTCAAGGTGTGACGCGATTTTTTTGAGTTGACGATCGTGTTGCAGCATTTCACGAGAAATGTTTAAGGATAGATCTGCTGAATCAACTAAGCCGCGAATAAAGCGAAAGTGATCGGGGATGAGGTCTTTGTTTTTATCCATGATGAAAACGCCTTTGGTGTAAAGTTGTAAGCCTTTCTCATAGTTTTCAGTGTAAAAATCATGAGGTGGATGTGCGGGGATAAAGAGTAAGGCGGTATAGGTAAGCATGCCTTCAACGCTTGTGTGAATGACGTGGAGCGGGTCTTCGAAACCATTATATTGGTGTTTGTAAAAATGGTTTAAGGCTTCTTCTGTGCGTTCGGATTTCGGTTTTTTCCAGATTGGAATCATGCTGTTTAAGGTGATTGTTTCGGTGGTTGGTTCATCGTCTTCTTCGGTTTGCTTGATGGTGTCGGTTTTGATTGGGTAGCGAACGTAGTCGCTGTATTTTTTGACTAGGCGTTTAATGGTCTCAAGGGTTAAATAGTCGCTATAGTTTTCTTCGTTTTCTTGATCATCGTCACGCAGATGAAGTGTGATGCGTGTCCCAATCGTGTCTTTTTCAATCGGTTCGATTTGGTAGGTTGATTCCCCTTTTGATACCCACTGGTATCCAGTGGTGTCATAAGGTGAGCGGGTCTGGATTTTAACTTTTTGTGCGACCATAAAGGCCGAGTAAAAGCCCACCCCAAACTGCCCAATAATATCCACATCTTTTTTCTCAAGTTTTTCTAGAAAAGCTTTTGAGCCGCTTTCGGCAATAGTTCCTAGATTTTTAATGAGTTCGTCCTCAGTTAGGCCGATGCCGTTATCTTCAATGGTTAAGGTGCGGTTTTTTTCATCGCGTTCAATGAAGATGGTGTAAGTCTCATCGGATGGAACGGAGTCATCGGTGAGCGATAAATAATGGCGCTTATCAATCGCATCACTTGCGTTTGAGATTAGTTCACGCAAAAAGATGTCTTTATGGGTGTAAATCGAGTTAATCATTAGGTTTAAAAGTTTTTGTGATTCGGTTTTAAATTTTTTTGTTTTTGGCATAATATTCCCTCCATTTCATGTATGATTTTAACGAGTTACGGCCACTTTGTCAAGTCCTATGATTTGCTTTGTTTAGGCGTTTTCTACTGAAATCATTTCAATCGTGTCATAAAGGGTATGTATCGTGGTAACATCTAGCGTTGATGGCGCGTGATCAAGCGTGTGAATGAAGGCAGTGAAATTCGATTCATTGATGGTTTTTTGTTTGATGGGGATGTTGAGGAGGTTACTGAGTTGATTCACTGTTTGACTCATTGGCGTTGATGAAAGATTTAACGCGTACACACCCGATTTATGCAGCAACAATAAATCAATCGTTGCTCGCGTGTTTGGCAAGGTGAGTTGATTAAAAAGTTCGGCGTGATCGGCGTAGCGTTTTAAGAGTTCAGTGTAGACAAAATAATGAAAATAGCCTTTTTCTTTTTTTAAGAGTGTGTGAAAATCGACACCATACACTTTGTAAAACTGTGTGGTTTTATACTGTTTTTGGTGTTTGATGTAGGTAGTGAGTTGACGGAAAGTGAGAATAATAAGACCCAGTAAAAGCGCGAGGATTAAGCTGGTAATTAAGCTGTTATGGATAACCAACCCCAAGACCGTAAAGATCACAATGCTTTGCATGCTCAAGCGAAGGGTTTGAATGTTTGGCTGGTTCACTTAATCACGTCCTTTTTGTCTCTTTATAGCAAGGACGCAATAAAAAAAGAAGGTGTTGGACACCTTCGTCAAGTTTTTGCCATTTTGGCTTTTAACGTTTGTATAAGCGATACTGTTTATAAAAGACGTGTTTGGTGTAGTGAAAGTGCTGTGTGGCTAAAAAGTAGACAAAAATCATCCCTAGTATTGGCAGTCGGAATGATGAATCATAGACCTCGCGTTGAAAGCTATAAAACAAAGTATAGATGACAACACTCACCGATGAAAGGATATGGAAGAAACGGTATTTTGTGGTGTTTAAGACTTTGTTGGTTTTATCATAGACAAGAATTTTTTGATTGGTTTTGCCAAGACTTGTGTATACAATAAGTGTCCCAATGGTGAAGAAGTTAAAGAGAAAAATCGTCATTAAGATCCATTGATCCGCAAAGGCTAAGTCGGTGGTCATTAAAAAGGCGTTTAGCATGATGGTCATAAAGAGCACCCACATTAAAAACATAAGATCTAAACGACGGTTTTTACGGATTGCTTTTTCACTCAACGGGTGTTCAAAGAAAAGTTCTTCTCCACGGTAAAGGGTAAAGGTTTTATGCGCACGTTGACGTGATAAAAATAGTTTCATTGCTTTATGCACGAGAATCGCAAAGAAGAAAAAGATGCTAAGGGTAAGCGCTAAGGGGGTTTCGGTCACCGCAAAGACAAACAGACCAAGATACGCAACAAGGGTTAACAGCACAGCTTGCGATGTGTAACCCATAATAAACGGGGTTTGGACTTGGTAGGTTTTTTCAACCGGCTCTTGCTTTTCTTCGCCGAGGAGTTCAATCAGCGGTACGCCGTAGTACGCTGCAAATTGTTTCAATGTATCGTGTTGAATTTGACGGGCGTTGTTTTCGTATTTTGATATGGTTGAAGCATCAAGGTTCAATGCTTTCCCCACGGTTTTTAAGGTTAAATTGCGTTCATTTCGAATCGTTTTAAGTCGCGATCCAGTTGTTTGTTTTGTCATATTTCTCACCTCGAACCCATTATATCACTTATTTTTCACTTTATCCCAACAAAATACCGCTTTCAACTGTTTAAAGGGTGAAAACAAAATAAGGAGGAATTATAAAATGAAAAAATTACTATTATTAATGGTAGGTGTATTTGCAGTTATCGGTCTTGCAGCTTGCACCACGCAAGAGAGTGATGCATCGAGTTATGTGCTCGTAGAAATTAACCCTCAAATCGAATTTATTCTTGATGAAGACGATGAGGTTACAAGTTTTTCCGCATTAAATGAAGATGCAGAAGCTTTATTAGACGAATCAGACGTTGACTTCATCGGTATGGATATTGAAGATGCTGTTGAAGCTTGGTTAGAGCTTGCACTTGAAGCTGGTTACCTTGATGTTAATGAAGATGACAATATCGTTTACTTAACTGTCGTGAATAACGACGAAGAACGCGAAGAGCAAATCCGTGAACGTGTACGTGAACGTGCTCAAGGCTACATGGTAGGTCACTCAATTGGTGGCGCTGTTGAAGCAAGTGGATTAACTCAAGAAGAGTTTCTTCAAGAAGCTCGAGATCTTGGCGTTAACCCTGGTCACTTAAGAATGGCTTATGCCGCAAGTGCTGATGATGAAATCACACTTGAAGAAGCACTTGAATTAAACATCCCAGAACTAATGCGAATTATTCATGAAGCACACGGTATGCCAAATCACCGTGAGCACCGCAGAGACAACATGCCTGAAGATGCACCATTTAATCACATGAGACCTTAACAATCACACACAAAAAAATCATCCTTCGGGATGATTTTTTATTTAGAGTGGAAAGACCATTAAAATAAGGGGGAGGGCAACCGCGATCACAATGAGTGATATTGGTAAACCAAGGCGTGTGTAATCGGAAAATCTATACCCAGCTGGGCCCATCACAAGCGTATTCGATTGATGCCCAATTGGGGTTAAAAACGCAGCCGATGCACTAATCGCAACACCCATCAGGAATGGGTCATAAGACACGCTTAACCCACTGGCAATCGCTATGGCAACAGGCGCCATTAAAAGCGCTGCGGCGGCATTATTCACGACATTCGACAATCCCATCGTTACACCCATGATAAGCAACAAACTGATCCATGGGGCATTTTGTCCAGCAAGCGTGAGCATCTGTGCCGCAATGAGATCGGCTGTTCCAGTTGTTTCTAAGGCTGCGCTAATCGGAATCATTGCACCGAGTAAAATAATAATTGGCCAATCAATCGCTTCATACATATTTTTAAGCGACAAGCGTTTGGTAAAAACCATTAAGACTGCCCCAAGGACAAAGGCCACTTCAACTGGCAAAACATTAAAGACCGCCAGGAGAATCGCAAGCATAAAGATACTTAGCGCAAGCGCAACATTGGATAGTTTCCCAAGACGTAAATTGCGCGATTCAAGTGGCAAAAGGGTAAAATTAGACACAACATCTTGAATCGCGGATTCTTGGCCTTGAAGGAGTAAGACATCACCTGATTTAAATCGAACGTTTCCAGGCGTTGAGCGGATGCGTCCTGTGCTTCGTGCAATGCCTAAGATATTAACGCCAAACCGTGAACGCAAGTTTAAACTACGCGCGGTTTTATTGATTAATCCGCTACTTGCGGTGACACTAACTTCCGTGACTTCAATGTCTTCGTTGCTTTCAATTTCAGATGATAATTTATCGCTTTCAGATAACATAATTCCCGTGGCATCTACCAGTTCTTGAATATCACTTGCACTCGCGCGAATAATGAGTTTATCGTTTGCGCGTAAGCTGCGATACATCGAGACGTTATTAAACCGCTCGTCTTCTCGGATATGACCAACAACGGTAATATCGCCATCGGTCATGCGTTCAAGTTCTTTGACGCGCAAATCGGTTACTTTTGATCGTTCAGGAATTTTTACTTGCGTCAAGTAGTCATTAATATCAAAAAGTTCATCGCGTGAAACTTTCCCTTTGCGATCGGGGACGATAAGCGGGCCTAAAAGCACTAAGAAGAGAATGCCAACGACGGTTAACACCCCACCTACAGGCAGAAATTGAAACATACCAAAAGGCTCTAAACCAAGGGTTTCACTTCGAAAACTTGAGATAATAATATTTGGTGGTGTTCCAATTAACGTCATCATGCCGCCGAGCAAACTTCCAAAGGCAAGCGGCATTAAGTAAAGCGAAGGTGAGCGTTCTTGTTTGCGCGCCATGCGAATCGCCACAGGCATAAAAAGCGCAAGCGCACCCACATTGTTCATAAACGCACTCGCAATGGTCACAAAGACTAAAAGCACGGCGAGTTGAAGGAGCACGTTTGACCCCACTTTGTTTAAGTAACGGGCAATAAAATCAACAATGCCTGAATCCATTAAACCGCGACTCATGATTAACACCGCTGCGACCGTAATGACAGCTGGATGAGAGAAGCCTGAAAAAGCGTGGGTAAAAGGCACAAGACCTAGAAATGTTGCCACGAGCAAAGCCGCAAGAGAAATCAAATCATAGCGGTATTTTCCCCACACAAAGAACGTTAAGATTAACACTAGCAACAAGGAAATAGCCCATTGATCAAACGTCACAATCATCCCTCCTTTAAATTGAGTTTATTATAGCATAAACTCGAAAAAAAACGTCAAGGATTTCCTTGACGTTTTATGTTAAAGCAATTCTTTAATGACTTCAGTGACCTCTTCATACGATGGATGGTCACTAATCACTGGGACAAATTCTTTGTAGACAATTTTACGGTCTTGGTCTAAGACGAAAACGGCGCGTGTTTGAAGACGGTGCTTTTCAATGAGCGTTCCATACTTCATCGCAAAGTCTAAATTGCGGTGATCGCTAAGTGTGATTACATGATCCAATCCCGACGATCCACACCATCGCTCTTGAGCGAAAGGTAAATCGTTTGAGATGGTGATGACTTTGACTTTTTTAAACTGTTCAAGCGCTTTGTTAAAGGTCTTCGTTTGGTAATCGCAAACGCCTGTGTCCAAGCTTGGTACGACACTTATAACAAGAACTTTTTCCGTAAAGTCATCAAGTGATTTTTCTTGAAAGCGGGTATTAATGGCGGTGAAGTTTTCTGCAATATCGCCGAGTTTGACTGTGTTTCCTTTAAGGGTTACTTTTTCTTTTCCAAACATAACTTCCATGCATTTCACTCCCCAATTTATATTTTGATACTTCTATTATACCATGCTTTATTGGTGGGACTTATCATCGATGGCATCATGGTGTTTTTTAATGAGTCGCATTTTGGAGTCATAGAGTTTTTTGGATAAATCAACGTAATATTTATGGGGATGTTCAAAGCGTTTCATTTCGTCCCATAAATGGCTTAACTCATTCTGGCAATGCGCTCGAACTTCGTTAATCGTTGGCACATCATACACGCGTTTTCCGTCTTTAAAAATCGGAATTAGTAGGCTTTTTAGCGTGTAATCGGTGTACGTCGTGGTTTGCCATGTATGTTCGGGGTTAAAGATGGTTAAGGGTTTTGATTCATCGATGGTTTCGGTATGGACCGTGAGTAAATCCGCGTGGGCGTTACCGGTTGTTTTATCGTAGATCCGATACAGTTTCTTAAAGTGTGGGGTGGTAATTTTTGCGGGATTGTCGCTGATTTTAATTTTTGGCATAATGCGCTTGTTTTCTTCCATTGCCACCAGTTTATAAACGCCGCCAAAGACGGGGTCGCTTTTGGCGGTAATTAAGCGTTCACCCACACCAAAGATGTCAATTGGTGCGCCTTGGTCAATAATGGTTTTAATTAAGTATTCGTCTAAAGCGTTGCTTGCCACAATCTTGCATTCAGGTAACCCTGCTTCATCAAGCAAGCGTCGTGCGCATTTTGATAAATAGGTTAAGTCCCCTGAGTCAATACGAATGGCGTATTTATTGATGCCTTTTGGCACGAGGTCTTCTTTTATGACTTTAATCGCATTAGGGACGCCGCTTTTTAAGGTGTCGTAGGTATCGACTAAAAAGGTTGTTTGGGTTGGGTAAGTTTTGGCGTACGCTCTAAATGCGTCGATTTCACTGTCAAAAAGCTGGATCCAGGAATGCGCCATGGTTCCATTTGCTGGCACTTTCAAGTGACGATCCGCGTAGGTGTTACTTGTTAAATCCGCCCCGCCAATATACGCCGCACGGGCACCTAGGTTTGCACTGGAAACACCATGCGCTCGACGTGCACCCATTTCAATCAGTAAGCGGTCTCCCGCAGCGTGTTTTAAGCGACTTGCTTTGGTCGCAATTAACGATTGGTGATTAATCGCAAGCAATAAATAGGTTTCAATGAGTTGCGCTTCGATCGCGGTCGCACGTACAGTGAGAATAGGTTCATTTGGAAAAATAATCGTTCCTTCTTTAACAGCATAAAGATCACCCGTAAAGGTAAAGGTACTTAAATACGTTAAAAATTCATCACTAAACATATCGCGTTGGCGTAAATAGTCAATGTCTTCCTCGGTAAACGCTAAGTTTTCAATGTAATCGATCACCGATTCAAGCCCGGCCATAATCGCGTAACCTCCACGATTTGGAATGGTGCGGAAAAACAGATCAAAATAAACAATTTGGTCCTTATAGCCATGGTCAAAATAGCCATTTGCCATGGTGAATTCATAAAAATCAATCAGCATACTTTCATTGTGTTTCTTCATGTTTACCCTCTATTCTTTAAGTGTATGTGTAAGCCTTCCATGACATCGAGTGCCTTTTCATGGAGTGATTCGTCAAAGCTTGCAATCGCGGCCGTATCAATGATGATACGGGCGTGTGGGCAAGCAGCCTTAGCGATAATGGCGTTGCTGATGACGCAAATGTTTGAAACCAGACCCACGAGTTCGATTTCATCGTAGGCTGCCTCTTTGAGTAAGATACCTAAATCAAGCGATGCGAAGGTATGTTTTTCAATCATGGTATCATGCTCGTCGATCAGTTCGGCAATGCGTGGCATGATTTCATGACCTTCGGTGCCTTTGATGCAGTGTTGAACTGGCAAATGCGATCCTTCTTCGGTGTCTAAGTAATCGTCATCATGTGTATCTTGAGTAAAAATGACGTCATCATGACGTTCTTTATAGGCTTTAATTTTGTCATAGATTCGTGGTTCAATGGTCAACGCTTTATCAAACCCTAAAGCACCGTCCACAAAGTCACGTTGATAATCAATGACTAGCAAACATTTTTTCATCGTTTCACTCCTTTTCGCTATCCATCTCTATTGTAACATAATCGCTTGAAAAAGATGGAAAGTTCACCTAGTAGTTTCGTTGACACAGCCAAGTGAATACGGTACACTTTAACTATCAAATACATGAGGTGACTTCGATGAAAACCATTTTAAATGATTCAAAGAATCCGCGTTTTAACTTAGCGCTTGAAGAATACGTGTTAAAGTATTTAAATAGCGATGAAGATTTTGTCTTGCTTTGGCAAAATGAAAACAGCATTATCATTGGACGCAATCAAAATACGATTGAAGAGATTAATGCCAGTTACGTTAAAGAACACGAGGTTAATGTTGTCCGCCGAATTACGGGTGGCGGGGCCGTTTATCATGACCTTGGGAACTTGAATTTCTCGTTTGTGACGAACACGTTAAAAGACAATCTAAACAACTACCGTAAATTTACCGACCCAGTCATTAAAGCGTTGAACAGTTTAGGGATTCAAGCTGAATTTTCTGGACGCAATGACATTGTCGTTGAAGGCAAGAAAATTAGTGGGAATGCACAAAGTTTCCATAAGCACCGCATGCTTCATCATGGAACGATACTTTTTGACGCAAACTTAGGGATTATTGCTGACGCGTTAAATGTCAAACCCGATAAAATCGCCTCAAAAGGCATCAAGTCCAACCGTGCGCGTGTAACCAACATTAAACCCTATCTAACAGAAGAAATTACCATGGTTCAGTTTAAAGAGCGTTTGCTTAAATACTTACTGGACACGAAAAACATTATGGATCATGTTTATGAGTTAACCGATCACGACTTAGATAAAATCAATGAACTCATGGAGATGCGCTACAATACTTGGCAATGGAACTATGGTGAATCCCCTGACTTTAGCATTGAAAAAGAAGGACGCTATGCCGGTGGAAAGATTGAATTTCGTTTCAATGTCCGTGAAGGCGTCATTGATGAGCTGAAGATTTACGGCGATTTTCTTGGTTCAAAGGACATTGGTGCATTTGAAAATGTGCTGATTGGCACGCAGTATGAGGAAAGCGCAGTGCGTAGCGTGCTTAAAGATGAGCCGCTTGATGATTACTTCTTCAACATTACCCTTGACGATATTATTGATTGTCTATTTAACTAACAAAAAAGCGTTCACTACAAATTGTAGTGAACGCTTTTATTTAGCCTCTTGGTAACGTAATATTTGTCCTTCCAATGTTTGAAACGGTATAGTTAATCTCGATTTGGTCGGTCTCGTTTGCCATAAAGATAAATAGATGCATTTCGTTATTACGGAAACGAATTTGGGCGTTGAATGTCGTAAAGTCTTCTGGGCTGCTGTCTTCAAGCATGATGGCTCGTAACAAGTCGTCTCGGTATTGGCTTTGAATAACATACAAGTCGACATCGTCTAAGTACGTAAACCACTCTGGGTTTAGCGCAAAAGGATCAATAAATTGATATAAACGCACATCGGTAAAGCTCCCCGTGAATTCGCTTTTATCTACATCAGGGTGAATCGATGCTTGGGTTTGTGTTTGAGGGATATATATGTCGTACGTTTGTCCTTGGTCAACCACAAAGATTTCACGGTCTGGTATATCGCTTCCACTTTCTGTGAGTTTCATGTGTTCAATGTTATCCTGATAACGACCTAAAATGGTGTATTCTTGGTTGCTTCTCCAGTTTTTAAAAACCAATCTTACGGTATAGCTATCGTGTTCGTTTAATGCATTTGTGTAATCGTCCATGGATTCAATTTTTGTGGCTCCACATGCTGTTAGCAGAAACGTTGCGATTACCATAAGCAAGAGTCCAGATAGTTTTTTCATTGTATTCCTCCTAATCTTAAGTCAAGTATATCAAAGTGTTTACGTGTTGTAAAAGAGTTATTTTATATTGCAATTTCCATTCTATATTATACAAAATATCCGTGATTTTTGCTATACGTTTTCGGATAAAAAAAGGGCTGATGCCCTTTTCTTATTCTTCGTCTTCGTATTCGTCTTTATCTGGTATCTCAAACACGGTTTCATCAAAGGCATGAATGGTCATAACCATCTCAAATTCGTAGTCCCCTTCATCAAAGGTCAGGGTCATCGTCATGCCATCTTCAAGCAAGGTAAGCACGAAACTTGCGTTGCTAATTTCGTCGAGATCAATGCGTCCCATGAAGGCTTCTTCAAAGAAATCTTCGACCGAACGCGAGCGTAAAACATACTGCCCATCATTATAGCTGAACCAACGCGGATTAAAGTTGTTTGGTTCAATGACTTGAAGTAAACGCAAATCGTTAATCGATCCCGTGAAGTTGTCTTTATCGACATTGCGTAAGACGTCACGTTCACCTTCAAAGTTGGTCATGACGGTATAGTGACCACCTTCATCAATGATGTACATATCATTTTCTTCGGTGCGTTCATCCCATTGCCAAAAGACTTGAATGTTCGCGTGATTTCCGAAGTAACGAATGGTGACATTCATGACTTGGTCAGACACATTTTCAAATTGATCAAAATCGACGGTGTAATTATTTGATTCAGCATAAGCATCAATGCGATCTTGCAAGATTTGTTGTTGTTCATTAAGGCCACAGGCACTTAAAACACTAAGGCCTAGGACGGTTATAAACAGTGCAAATATTTTTTTCATAAATTGCCTCCTTTTTCCTTGTAAAAAGTGTAACATATTGGCGCTACTTTGCAAAGCCTAGATACTAAATTCGGTGTATCTTTCATCGTCTATGCATAACGTGCACGAAAAAAAGGAGAGCGTGTGCTCTCCTTTACATGTGTATGGGTTTATCGATGATGCCGTGCGCCACTTCATGAAGCATTTCGGATAATGTAGGATGTGGATGTATGGCATCAGCAAATTCTTCTGCGGAGGCTTCAAGTGTCATGCCGAGGACACTTTCTGAAATCATCTCTGTTGCGTTTTGCGCTAAGATGTGGACACCAATAATTTCATTGTACTTTTTGTCCGCAATCATTTTCACTAAACCAATCGTTTCGTTTTCGGCTAAGGCTTTTCCGTTTGCGGAAAGTGGGAAGGTTGAGACTTTATAGTCGATGCCTGCTTTTTTCGCTTCTTGTTCGGTTAAGCCCACTTGGGCAATTTCAGGAAAGGTATAAATACCAGAAGGAATAACACGGTAATCCAGTGGTTTTTTGTTGCCTAACAGATGCTCGACTGCCACAATACCTTCTTTGCTTGCCACGTGTGCGAGCAAGTATTTCCCGTTTACATCGCCAATCGCGTAAACATTTTTCACATTGGTTCGCATGTACTCATCGGTTTCAATGCCGAGTCGCGTGGTTTTAAGGTTTAACGCTTCTAACCCTTTTAAGTTTGGTTGCATCCCAGTACTTAATAAGACAATCGAATGCTCAATCGCTGCTTCTTGGTCTTTATGGATGTAGTTGATTTTTGTTTTTAAGACCTTTTTCACATCGGCACCTGTTAAGATTTTTACGCCGTCTTTTTCAAGTTTTTTCTTAAATGGTTTACGGAGTTCGTCATCAATTGTCAGTAAGATATCGTCTTCACGTTCTAAAATGGTGACGTTGCTTCCGAGTGCGTTAAAGATGGTCGCAAATTCAACTCCAATCACACCGCCACCAATAATGGTGAGGTTTTTCGGAATTTCTTTAATCCTTAAGAGTTCTTTTGAGGTATGCACAACACCATCTTCATAGGCTTTTTTTAGCCCATCAATTGGTGGCATCGCAGGATGTGCGCCCGTTGCGATAATTAAGGTTTTGGTTTCAATCGTGGTGTCTCCAACATTGACGGTGTTCGCGTCTTTAACTTCCGCGAAGCCATCATAGACTTTCACACCATTTTTCTTAAGTAGGTGTGCGACACCTCCTGTGAGTTTTTTGACGATGATGTCTTTGCGTTTGATCATGCTTTTAATATCGACCGATGCAGCATCTTTTTTTAAGGTGATGCCATAATCGCTCGCGTGGTTAATGGTTTCATAGACTTTGGCGCTTTTAAGCAATGCTTTGGTGGGGATACATCCCCAGTTTAAGCACACGCCACCAATCGTTTCTTTTTCGATTAAGGCGACATCGAGACCTTTTTGCGCGGCTTTGATGGCTGCCACGTAACCTCCGGGTCCGCCGCCAATAATGGTCAGTTCATGTTTTGGCATAGTTAGCCTCCTAGTTTAAAAGTAGTGCAATTGGGTCACTTAGATATTCTCTTAATTTCACTAAGAATCGTCCAGCATCGCCACCGTCAATAACACGGTGGTCAATGGTAAGTGAGATTGGGAACATGTCACGGATAACAATTTCATCATCAACAACGACCGGTTTTTTCGTGATCGCACCCATACCTAAAATGGCCACTTCTGGATGGTTGATGACTGGGGTTCCAAGTTTTGATCCAAAGGCGCCGTAGTTGGTAATTGAGAACGTGGTGTTTTGTAAGTCGCTCATTTGAACTTTACGTTCGCGCGCTTTGTTTGCTAATTCATCGATGCTTTTTGCGAGTTCGAAAATCGACTTTCTATCCGCGTCTTTGATGTTTGGAACAATAAGGCCGTTTTCGGTGTCAACAGCAATCCCGATGTTAATGAAGTCTTTGTAGATGATTTCTTCTTTTTCATGATCAAAGCTTGCGTTAAAGATTGGGTATTCTTTCATGGTTAAAATAACGGCTTTGATGATAAGTGGTAAATAGGTAAGTTTAACATCGTGGTTTTGGGCACGTGATTTTTGTTCTTTACGGAATGTGACAAGGTCGGTCACGTCAAATTCATCCATCACTGTTGTCGCTGGGATCAGGGTGTTTGATTTATCCATGGCGGTCACGACGGCTTTACGTAGTTTGCTGATTTTTTCACGTCGTACACGGTCTTCAGGCATTTTTGGCATGCTGTAGGTTGCTCGACTTGGTTGGCTTGTTGATGTGTCTTGTTCTTTACCTTCTGCAGCTTGTTCAATGTCCGCTTTCATGATGCGTCCGTTTTCGCCACTGCCTTTGATGGTTTTTAGGTCGACCCCTTTGTCTTTTGCCATTTTACGGGCGACCGGGGTTGCGAGTACTTTTTCGTTGACGACTTTGTCTTCGCTTTGTTCGGTGTGTTCGTTGCTTGCTTCCATGATTTCATCCGAACTTTCAAGCGCACCAACTACGCTTGCGTTGTCGTCGCTTTTTTTCGATTCTTTTGCGTCGTCGTCTTCTTCATCATCTTGGTCGGTTTTTTTGTCTTCTGCATCGTCTTGTTTGTCGTCGGCTGGCTTGTCTTCACCTGGTGATTCTTCTTTTACTTCTTCGCTGCCATCGTCGATTACAGCTAAGGTTTCACCTACGTGAATGGTTTCGCCAACTTCGGCTCCTCGTTTTTTTAAGGTTCCGGATTCTGGAGCAGGGATTTCGGCGTTGACTTTGTCGGTTTCAACAACAACAATGGTATCGCCTTCTTCGACTTTGTCGCCAACTTCGAACATCCATTTGAGGATGACACCTTCGTGGATACCCTCTCCGATGTCTGCAAATTTAAAATCAATCATTGATAAGCCTCCTTAGACTTCGTAGTTTGCGAGTTTTTTAATGGCGTGTTTAATGCGTTTTTCATCGACTATGTGGTGATGTTCCCCTTTTGGAAGTGGAACGGTAATGTCATGGCCTGTGACGCGCATTGGTGGTGCTTCTAAATATAGGAATGCTTCTTCGTTGGCACGGCTAATAAGTTCTGAGGCAATGCCTAAGGTTTTAACCGCTTCTTGAATCACGAGTAAGCGTCCTGTTTTTTTAACGGATTTAATGATTGTGTTGTAATCCATTGGGGCGATGGTTCGTAAGTCGATTAGTTCAATGCTGATGTTTTCATCTTCAAGGGCTTTGATGGCTTTTTGTGTTTCGCGCATCATCGCACCCCAAGCGACTATTGTCATGTCATCGCCTTTTTGAACCACGCGGGCTTTTCCAATTTCAACGGTGTATTCTTCATCCGGTACGTCTTGTTTAAAGGCGCGGTAGATGCGTTTTGGTTCCATGTAAATAACTGGGTCTGGGTCTTGAATGGCTGCGGTGAGCAGGCCTTTTGCATCATACGGCGTTGATGGAATAACCAGTTTTAACCCTGGAATATGAGCGAATAAGGTTTCGAGTGATTCGGAGTGGTGTTCTAAGGCTCTTACGCCACCACCATAAGGCATACGTAAAACCATTGGAACGTGATACTTCCCGCGTGAGCGGTTACGCATACGTGCCATGTGCGTTACGATTTGGTTATACCCCGGAAACATAAACCCTGAGAATTGAATTTCGGTCACGGGTTTAAGTCCGTTAATGGCCATCCCAACGGATGACCCTACAATTGCTGCTTCCGCAATCGGGGTATCGAAAACGCGGGCTTCGCCAAATTTCTTTTGAAGCCCTGCGGTGACACGGAAGACGCCACCTTCGAATCCGGCATCCTCACCGAGTACGACAACAGTGTCGTCTTTTTCCATTTGTTGTTCAAGCGTTTTATTAATGGCTTGAAGTAAAGTAAGTTGTGCCATGATTATTCACCCTCCGTTTCATCGAGATATGTTTGGTAATCGGCTTTTTGTTTTTTCAGATCGTCTGTGAGTGTTGCGTAGGTATAATCAAAGACATCATCAAGGGATATAAGGCCTGTTTTTTCAACTTCTTTAAAGGTGTCAGTAACTTGTTTTTTCAGTTCTTCTTGAAGTTTGTCTTCTTTGTCTTGGTTCCACAGTTTTTTGTTGCTTAAGTATTTACGGAAGCGTAAGAGTGGGTCTTTTGTTTTCCATTCTTCTACTTCGGAGTCTTTGCGGTAAATCGTTGGGTCATCACTTGTGGTGTGTGGCCCTAAGCGATAAGTATAGGCTTCAATAAGCGTCGGTCCTTCGCCTTTAAGTGCGCGTTCACGTGCTTCTTTTGTGACCGCGTACATCGCTAATACGTCATTTCCATCGACTTGAATCCCTGGGATCCCGTAAGCGATGGCTTTTTGGGCAAGCGTTTCAGAGCGCGTCTGTTTATGGCGCGGGGTTGAGATCGCGTATTGGTTGTTTTGGATAATCGCAATCATCGGTGCGTCCATCACGGCCGCAAAGTTCATGCCTTCATGGAATTCACCATGGCTGGTTCCGCCATCACCAATATAGGTGATTGCAACTTCGCCTTTGTTGAGGATTTTGCTTGCGTAAGCAATCCCTGCGGCGTGGTTGATTTGTGAACCAATTGGAACATTAACCGGTAAAACGTTAATGCCATCGTCATAACGTGCCCCTTCTTCGTTTCCATACCAATAAAGGTAGGCTTTGAATAAGTCGACACCTTTATAAAGCATCGCTGCTTGTTCACGGAAGGCTGGGACGAGCCAGTCTTTTTTATCGCAGGCGGCCATTGGGCCGATTTGTGCAGCTTCTTGCCCCTGAACAGGCGCAAATGTTAACATACGCCCTTGGCGTTGGTATTGCAGAGCTTTAATGTCGGCTACGCGTGCAAGCGACATCACTTTGTACATATGGATCAGTGTATCATCGTCAATATCAGGCTCATACTCTTTATTAACGACTTTTCCGTCTTTATCTAAGACTTGAAACTGTTCCATTTTTAATGGATCAAATTTTCCTAAAATCATGAAGTGTTCCTCCTTGTTTGGAAATCTTATAATTAATATTTTTGTAAAAAAATATAAAGTCACTTTTCAAAGGACACTTCAAGTGTAACGTAGAATGGCTTTTTTTTCATGCAAAACGCTCTATTTTATAGATTTTATAAAGTAACCTGTTTGGGGGTAATAAAAGAGGCTAAAGTTAGCCTCTTTTGGTTAGGATTTTTCTTTGATTAGTCCTTTGCGGTAGGCGGTAATCAGTTTCGCTAAATCGTCGATTTGGGTTTTAAGCAGTTTGCCTTTGTCGGTGTCATAGATGTAGGTTCGTCGGGTGTTAATGGCTTCATCGCGTGTCACACTAACGATATCGCGTTCTTGGTGAATCAGTTGCGTGTACGAAGAAAAACGCTCGTGACTGACGAGATAGAAGGCATAGGAGTCACTAATAAGTGTGTACCCACCGATTGAGGTTTTGGAAGCGTATTGTTTGCTCATGCCACCATCGATGTTATAAATACGGCGGTTTCCAACAATCACGTCTTCGCCTTTGGTTATGTCGAGTGGAACATGGCCGTTAATGATGCGTGAGTGGGCTTTGTCGAGCTCAAATTCATCAAAGATGGTATCGAGGGTGTCGTCATGTTGTCTGAGTTTAAAGTAGGCATTTTTAATTTCTTTATGGGTAGATTTTTCGTTGATTAAATAGCGCTCAAAGGTCGCCATTTTGCTTTTGGCAAAGAGTGGACTGCTTGGGGCTTGCCAAAGAATCATGAAGTAGTCTTTGTCGTCGTTATCTTTGCTGTAACGGTTTAAGTAGGCATGACGAACTTTCTTTTCATAGGCTTCAAATAAGGCTTTGCCTTTGACTTTTTCACCATCAATGGACTGGCTGAGTAAGTTGCCATCTTCATTAAAAGGAATAGCGGCGTGAAAAAGAAGGTTGTCGTTGTATTTTAAATACATCGAGCCACGTTGAAAGAGAAACTTAACGTGTTTTTGAAGCATTTCATTGTGTTTGAAAAGATGCGTTAAGTGGTTGATGATGTCACGTTCTTCGGTGGTCAATGCGTAAGGATCACGGTTAAACTTGACGGTTGGAAAGTGGGCATCTTTAAGCGTATAGGTTTTATTGTCGAGCGTGATGGTGCCTTCTTTTGGGTTGATTTTATCGAGCAACAACCGGTTCGATAAGTCGAAGTTTGGGTGTCTTAAGATGGCGTCACGTTCGAGTTTAAATTGAATGATGGTTATCGCTTTATGAATTTTTGAGACAAAGCGTTGGTCATCGTCATCGTGGGTGTAGGTGGCATCGGGTTTTGGCATATAGGCTGTGCATGGGTCGTTGTCGTAAGTTTTTCCAGCAAAACGTGCAAGCGGTAAAAGGTTAATTCCGTAGCCATCTTCTAAACAGTCTAAGTTGTTGTAGCGAGCGGCGATGCGGATGACGTTTGCGACGCAAACTTCCGACCCGCTGGCTGCGCCCATCCAGATGATGTCATGATTTCCCCATTGGATATCAACATGTTTCATCGTCGTCAGTTTTTCCATCACGAGGTGTGGTTTTGGACCACGATCAAATATGTCGCCGACTACATGCAAACGATCAATGGCAAGTTTACGAATAAAGCGTGAGAGTTGTAAAATGAATTTGTTTTCACGCTGCATGTCAAAAATCGCATCCATGATGGCGGTGTAGTAGCGCTCTTTGTCTTCATGGTCTGCGGATTCATAGATCAGTTCTTGAATGATGTATGAAAATTCTTCAGGCAAGGTTTTTCGGACATGGCTTTTGGTGTATTTTGAGGCCAGCAGTTTTGAGAGTTGAACCATGTGTGTTAAGACATGTCGTAAAAGTTTTTGAAACTCAGGTTTTGCCAATTTGTTTTGGTATTTGTTGAGCATGTCGGTTGGGTAATAGATAAAAAAGGCGAGTTGGTTACGCTTCGACTCACTTAGGGTGTTGAAGTATTGATCAATCTTTTCTTTAATGATCCCGGATGCGTTTTTTAGAAAGTGGTTAAAGGCATCGTATTCTCCGTGGATATCGGTGATAAAATGTTCGGTTCCTTTGGGAAGGTTGATGATGGCGTTTAAGTTGATAAACTCCGTGCTTGCGGATTGAACATTGGGGAATTCTTTGCTTAGTAGGGTGAGATACTTGTGTTCATAATCCATAGTAAACCTCCATATACCAAGAGAAAAAGGTGCTGAAAAAGCACCTTTTTGCTTGGTGTTACTTTTGATAGTATTTGTAGTAGACAATCAAGGCTTTATCAAGGACGCGGAAGGTAAAGGCGTTTGTGATAAAGAGTTTTACGTTTTTCGCATCGTGTGATTCGTAACCGATGGCGTAATCTTGACCAATCGTAATTTCTAAGTCTTCGTGGTCATACGGTAGTAAAAGTGCACCTTTTAAGACTTTTGAATGCACAACTTTGCCGTCAATAAGCGATTCGATGGCATCAATTAACAGTTTTCCATCGTAGACTTTGTGTAAGATTTTGAATAAATCTTCACCGACAACAAGC
Organism: Candidatus Izemoplasma sp.; assembly: GCA_007131405.1. Lineage (GTDB taxonomy): Bacteria > Bacillota_I > Bacilli_A > Izemoplasmatales > Izemoplasmataceae > SLQR01. The sequence continues at coordinate 10,480 of SLQR01000032.1, read as the reverse complement.
ATGTATGGTTTTTCGGTGTACGCGTCTTTGAGTTTGAGTAATCCCTCAGCGATGGCTTGTAAGTTTTCGTTGGCGTCATCGGACATCGAAAGTTTGTGTTCGGCAAGCGAAACTAAGCCTTTGATGTTGGCTTTTGTGTTGCCGTTGTAGATGGTGTCTTCTTCATATAACGCAAGCTTTTCAGCGGCATCTTCCAAGGTGTCGAGTTCGACGTCTTTTTTGCCGCGCAAGACGTTGTCAAGTTCCCAGCGCGGGAGTTCAAAGGCGATGCGTGATTCGAGTAAACGATCAACATTGTAAAGCCCAGCGCTAACGACGCCGTCTTTTCCGTTTTCATCCACCATGTCTAAGGTTCCGTTTGGAACGGACGCTTTATCGAGTCCGAATGGCCCGTTGACATGCAAGACTTTTCGTGCCGATAACATGGTGGTTAATACTTTTTCAGCGGTTTCGTTAATTTCTTCCCATGCTTCTTCCGCAATGGGTGCTAAGTGTTGTTTAAAAAGATCCATAGGTTGCCTCCTTATTTCAGTTTTCCGATATTGAGACGTTTTGTTGGGGCGACTGTTTCGTCACCTTCGTCACCGTGGTGACCAGTAATTGGTCCTTCTTTAAAAAGGTTTTCACGAAGTTCATCGTCGAAGATAGGTAACTTTCTGCGTAGCCATTCAAGGGCCATTGCTGCATGTTCGACTTCTTCGTCACGGTTGTGTTTTAAGATGTTATAAAGTTCTTCATCTTTGGTGACGGCCATGCGTTGGTTATACCAATCCACGGCTTCAAGTTCTTCCATTAAACTTTTTAGTGCACGGGTGATGTCTTTGGTTTCTTCATCGAGTTGTTCAGGTGGTTCATGGTATTGATTCATACATTTTCCCTCCTACTTCTATCTATGTTTAGTTTAACATATTGCAAAAATATATACAATTAAAGTCTTACTTAAGGGCTTTCATAAAAAGTTCTTTGGCGATAACTTTATCGATGGATACGACGGTGCCAACATGGCCAAGTGCTAACGCATTATCGACAAGTTTGTCGATGGCGTGTTCATCTAAGTCAATCCCTGCTTCTTTAAATGAGGTTGGTGCTCCCCAAGATCTAAAGCGTTCACGAATGAGTTTGATGGTAAGATTTGGGTCACTTGAGCCAAAGAGTTCTTGACCTAAAAAGCCAAGGCGTCGGGTCATCGTGTCTGGGTTGTGTTTTAACGTAATGCGCATCCAGGCGATAAAGATGGTCGTTAAGGCATAGCCGTGGGTGATGCCATAGTGTTGGGTAATCGGGTACGATAAGCGGTGCGTAGCCCAGTCCCCGATTTTTCCTTGTTGCAACAACCAGTTTAATCCAAGTGTGGCCGCCCAGGATATATTGGCGCGGGTTTCATAGTCGTCTTCACCGTTTAAAATACGTTCGGTGTTTTGCATGACGCTTTTTAAAATGCCTGTGCTCATAAAGTCGCTGGTTTCGGTGCGTTCGGTGTTGGAAAAATACTGTTCAAAGACATGCATCATAATATCAATCGTCCCAGCAATCACATAGTGGTGATCGACGCTTTGTGTATAGGATGGATCAATAATAGAGAATGTTGGAAAGATAAACGGGTAAGCGACACTGCGTTTTTCGTCGGTGGCGTCATTGGTGATGACGGTGTTGCCGTTTGATTCAGATCCAGTGGCGGCTAAGGTTAAAATGGTTCCCAGTGGAATGGCACGGTTGGCATCCGTTTTACGTAAGAAGACATCCCATACTTCGTCTTCTTCGATGGTGGCCGCAAAGGCAATGGCTTTGGCCGCATCCAGGACGGATCCACCCCCAACCGCTAAAATAAAGTCAATTTGTTTATCAACGCAAGTGCGTCTTCCGCTTAAAACGGATTCCATGCTTGGGTTCGCACGCACACCGGCTTCTTCATAAACATGGATGTTTAGCTCTTTTAGGTGCGTTAAGACCTCGTCATAGATACCGAGTTGTTTAATGGACGCTTTTCCGTAGACAAGCAGAATGTTTTTCCCTTCATACGGTTTTAATAAGGTGCTTAATTGGTTAATCTGATTTTTCCCAAAAACGATTTTTGTGGGATTATGGTAGATAAAATTGATCATCAAATCTCCTCCTTCACGCTAATTATAGCATGGCTTACCTGTTTCGATGTAATCAGTTTATATTTCTTGAAAAAGTTTGCGTTTCCCTATAAACTATGGTTAGGATTGAAGGTGACTTACATGTTGGTTAATTACAACCACTCGATAGTAAATATTCCCGCAACACTTTTAAAGCATTATGGGCTTGCTTCGCATCACGCGAGTTTACCCATGCTTGAAAACGAATTAAAGAACGATTACGATCACGTTGTCTTGATGGTACTTGATGGGTTTGGGACAAATTTATTGCCTTATTTAACAGGTGACGATCTTTTAAAGAAACACCATAAAGATACACTCCGTTCAACCTTCCCGCCCACAACGGTAGCCGCCACAACATCGCTTCTTACCGGTCTTACGCCGTATGAAACTGGGCATTTGGGATGGTTTCAGTATGTCAAACCGTTTAATACCCATTACACCGTGTTTTTGCAAGAAGATTATTATGACCACCGTAAAGCGATTCATGAGGATTTACGCAACCGTTTTACGCATGAACGTGTGCTTGATCGAATTGCGAAAACACGTGATGATCTTTCGTTAAAACACTTTTTCCCTTGGCCGATTGATAAACAAGGTTATCGGGCAAATGCTGATGGGTTTGACGCCTTGCTTATGCATCTGTCGAACCACGACAAAACCCTAAGTTATTTTTATAGCATAGACCCCGACATGACGCAGCATAAAAACGGGATAAAAAGTGATGCCACCAAAAATGTCGTCCAAACCTTAAACGATCAGATCACGGATTTTTATCACGCGATGCCTGACAATACACTCATCCTTATTACTGCTGATCACGGCTTAGTCGATGTCGAACCGATGAAACTCCTTGATGATGATGTCTTAAATGAAACCTATGAGGTATTACCGGCAAATGAACCTCGTGCTACGACGTTCTTTATTAAAGAGGATAAGCACGAACAGTTTGTTTCACGCTTTAATGAACGGTTCGGTAAATACTTTGATTTACACAAAACCGAAACCTTGCTTGAAAAAAAACTCTTTGGCTTTGGAACGCGCCATGCGTTAATTGAGGAATCGCTTGGTGATTACATGGCAATTGCCACGGACCGTTATTATTTAGAACTAACCGATACGGTCGTTCATAAAGGCCATCACGCTGGCAGTTTGGATGATGAGATGAATGTACCGTTAATCTACTTTTCAAAGAAAGGAACATCGCTATGATTTTTGAACAACGTTCAGGTTTACAAAACATTATACGAACAACACCCGTCACATTCGGGATGATTGTGGCTGTGACGGTGATGTTTTTTGTGACGATTGTGACCGGTGGGTTTACCACAGAGAACTTTATACGCCTTGGAGCACTTTCAACGTGGCATGTGTATGTTGAAGGCGATTATTGGCGCTTTTTCACGGTCATGTTTTTGCACGGGGACTTAATGCACTTTATTTTTAATGTGATGTTTGGTCTCTTTATTATTAGCGCAGCACTTGAACGCTTAATTGGGAGTGCTAAGTTTGCGATTATCTTTTTTGTCTCAGGGATTGGGGCAAGTTTGATTACCTATCTTTATGATATTCACATTCGCCAAGAAGTGTCGCTTGGGGTTGGCGCAAGTGGTGCCATTTATGGGGTATTAGGGGCTTTGCTTTTCTTGACACTCTATAAGCAAAGTTGGTTTTCACCACGCGACATTTCAAGTATTCGTGGGTTGATTTTGATTAACGTTATTTTTACCTTATTGGTTGGAAACATCAGCAACTCCGCGCACTTTGGTGGGCTTTTCATGGGCTTTGTGTTGACGGCGATGCTTCGTCCGGAACGTTATTTCCCTGGTCAAGGCAAAGGCTTTAACGATCCATACGACCCCTATGCGCATGAGCGGAAACGCACCCTGAATGATGATGATCCGTTTGATTACATTGACGTCGTTGATGATGACGATGATGATGACCGAAGAGTGTGGTAAAAGTAAGATTGTCTACTAGGCAATCTTTTTCTTTTGCGTTATACTTATAAGTGAGGTGATTAAAGTGAAATTACTTTTTGAAAAGATAACCCATGTGACCAAACAGTTTGATGTGTTTGACATTGGCGTATTAAAGATACTCTGCATTGTCTTTGGTGCCTTGTTTGCGGTTTATTTTACTTCATTTTTTAGAGATATAATATGGGTTCTCCGTATTGTTTTTGTGGTTACTTTAGGTTATATGTTTATTAAAATTTTTGGTTTTTATTGGAAAGAAGATAAAAAATAAAGAATTTACAGGAGGGTATTCATGGAAACAACTGTTTTTTATGTCATTATTGCACTGATTATTGGGACAGAACTTTTTACGCTTTACGCTTCACATTTAAACAACAAATCGCGTTACGATAAGATTCCAAACAATGTCAAGGATGTGTATGACGAAGATGACTACGCAAAGTGGCTTGATTATTCGAAAGAAAAATATCGTTTATCCAAGCTCATTGAGATTCCGCGTTTTGTGTTTATTCTTGTGATGTTACTTAGTGGTGGCTTTGTGGCTTTAGCTGAGTGGAGTCGAGAGGTTGGAAACGCAAACCCTTACTTAGAGACACTTCTTTTTATTGGGGTTTTGATTGTCCTTAGTTTTCTTTACAAGTTGCCGTTTCGCTATTATGAGACATTCTCAATTGAAGAGCGTTACGACTTTAACAAAACCACAAAGAAAACCTTTGTATCCGACAGCATCAAGGCGTTCGTGCTTATCTTAGTATTTGGTGCTGGTCTCATTTCACTATTAACGTGGATTTATGTCAATACTGGCCAACTCTTTATTCTGTATGCATTCATTGCCATCTTAATCGTTTTCTTGTTTATAAACATAACGTATACAACGATTTGGGTGCCTTTGTTTAATAAGCTCACACCGCTTGAAGATAATGAACTTAAAGCGCGTATCGAAACCTTTGCTGAGAAACAAAACTACCAAATCAAAAAAATTCATGTGATGGATGCTTCACGCCGTTCGAGTAAACTTAATGCCTTTTTTTCCGGTTTTGGTCGGTTTAAAAATGTTGTCTTATTTGATACATTACTCGATAAAATGGATGACGATGCGATCTTAGCCGTGCTTGCCCATGAGATTGCACACGCAAAGCACAAAGATGTGCTGAAAAACATCTTCTTTACGATGCTAAATCTTGCGGTGATGTTGACGCTGCTTTATGCCTTTATATCGATTGAATTATTCGCGAATGCGCTTGGGCTTGAAGCGATTCACTTTGGGTTTATGCTTTTGATTTTTAGTTTTGTGGTTTCACCAATCGGGCTTATCATTGGGCTCATCAGTAACACTTTATCCCGTCAAGCAGAACATAAGGCCGATGCGTTTGCCGCTAAAGAATTTGATCATGTTGCGATGATTGCGGCACTTAAAATTTTAAGTCGTGAAAACTTTTCTCAACTCACCCCGCATCCGCTTTATGTCTTTATTCATTATTCACACCCACCAGTAAGTGAACGCATCGCGTTCATTGATGTGCTATGATTGAAGCAACCATTACGACGTTAAACCTTCGTCGTTTACGGTACTTAATGCTGGCGGTGTTTGTGATTGAATCGGCGTTTTTGCTTTATGTAGAGCGTGTGCGTTTATTTGATGAGGTTCATGAACTTGTGGTGGTGTCTTACGCCCTTCATAGTTTGTTAGCGCTTTTTAGTGTCACGATTTTTTTGCTGCTCTTTTTAGGCAGAAACAAACCGATTAAACGCAATTCTTTTTTACACCGTTTGCCACTGCTTGCTACGTTGATTGTGCTAATGTTTTCGGCAGTCATTGCGTTTTTTGATCAACTAACGCACGGCCATATTACGCTTTTTAGTGTCCACTTACTTGCGTTTGGGTTGTTGCTTTATTTAAAACCATCGCGCAGTTTCTTTATCTTTGCTATGCCGTTTGTGGTATTTGTTGTAGGGGTCAGTGTGTTTCAAGAAAGCCAAGACATCTTGCTGACGCATCTCATCAATGGGTCGATTATTTTTGCGGGTGTTTTGTTTAGTTCGCGTCACTTTTACCATCACTTAATCAAAGAAATTACTTACCAAGAAACGCTCAAAGCTAAAAATAAAGAACTCCAAATTCTATCGACCATTGACCCATTAACTGAATTGCCAAATCGCCGTCACTTTCAGCGTCAAGTTCTATATGAAATCGCCATTAATAAACGCTATAATCAAATCGCGAGTTTGTTGCTGATTGATATCGATCACTTTAAAGAAGTGAACGATACCTACGGGCATGACGCAGGTGACTTGATTTTAAATGGCCTTGGTAAAATCTTTAAATCCAGTGTGCGTGAATCGGACACGGTTTGTCGCTGGGGTGGGGAAGAGTTTATGATTTTGCTGTCACATACTGAAGTTGATGGGGCCGTTATCTTAGCGAAACGGATTCGTCAAATGGTTCAAGAAACAACGTTTAGTCACGACAACCATGCCCTTAAAATCACCGTCAGTATTGGCGTCACGAAACTCGATCATGAAGCGAAGGATGGGTTTAAAGAAAGTTATAAACAAGCGGACCTTGCTTTATACGACGCAAAAGAGTCTGGCAGAAATACAGTAAAAAAAAATTAAAGACAATAAAGGATAAAACTTAAGCTGTTTTGCTTAACGCTTTATCCTTTTCTTTTGAAAAAAGTAAGAAAAATGCAGAAAACACCAATAAAATCGTCTTTTTCGCCGTATACTCAATAAGCAGGAAGGATGATTATAATGCAACCCTTGTCAAGATCATGTACAAGCAAACCGAAATACCATATTATGACGCATGAGAATCTAACGCGTCGAGATAGTGCCTTAGAAGATGCCATTGATCATTCATCATTAAATCCCACGTTGCAAACCGTGAATGTGATGAGTGTTTCACGCAGCATGAACAAAACGTTGATGGCTGTGAGTTTAGCAAAAAGTTATGCTCGTGCTGGGTATAAGACTTTGTTGCTCGAAGTGAATTTTCGACATTCATTCTTTCCTACATTTTTCGATTTGGATGCGAACAACGGATTTAGTTACTGGGCCATTGATGATGTACTCCCCGTCAATACCCTCGAGAAAAATTTAGATGTTTTAGCAAGTGGTTCCGTGGATGATAATGTGTCGCACTACCTTGTAAGCCGTGGGTTTAAACAGCGTATTCATGCCTTACGCAGTGTGTACGAGAAAATTGTCATTGATACGCCTTCTTTAGCGGAACACCTTGATGCGTTAATCACCGTTGATTATGCCTGCGGAAGCATCATTATCCACGACGCATAATTACAAACAAAAAAAGGGTGCATTCAGCACCCTTTTGTGTGGTCATTTTTTAGTTTTTCTCATCAAATACAAGCATATTCTGTTTGTCAAAGGTGAAGGTATCGCTATAAGCGACTTCAAAAATATAACCATCTAAATCTTCAAAATAGCCACTGTATCCACCCCAGAAGACTTGTTCAGCGGGTTTGATAATTTTCCCGCCCAATTTTTCCGCAAGCTTTAATGTTCGATCAACTTCGTCTTTTTCTTTGCAGTTATAGGCAATCGTCATGCCACTAAATCCTTTTGATTTCTTTGGTGGGTTTTCAAGGCTAATATCGACCGCTAAGGCATCAAGTGGGTAAAGCGCTAATTTGGTTCCATCGTTTCGAAAAAACACAATGTCAGGGGAATCATCGAGTTCTGCAGGGGTTTTAAACCCCAAGCCTTTGTAAAAAGCGAGACTTCTTTTCATGTCTTTAACACCGAGTGTTATGAGGTTTAAACGATTCATCTAATCATCTCCTTACTTATACTATATCAAATTTCAAGACTTTTTGGTCTATTTTATTCGGATACATTGTTAAAGTTGCGCTTTTAAGGTAAAATATGAGTAGTTTCTGGGGGTGAGAAGATGGACTTAAACGAATTAAAACACAAAGCAAGCAAAGGCAAAAAAGAAGCGCAGTTTGAACTCGGGATGCGTTTTTTGGAAGGCAATGATGTCCCCCAAGACAATCACGACGCGGAAAAGTGGTTTAAACATGCCGCTAAAAAAAATCACCCTGAAGCCCTTTATCAACTTGGCCTCATTAAACTTGAACAAGAAGATTATACCATTGCGCTCAATTCGTTCACAAAAGCCATCAAACGCAAATACGATCTTGCTTATAAACCGCTTGGTTCCATCTATAAAGGCAGTTACGACCCACATTTAGAAAACAAAAAAGAAGCCGCTAAGATGTTTTACGGCTATTACCAATACGATAAGTACGATGCACTCGAACCCCTGCTTAGTGTCTTTGATCAAAGCGTCTTTAAAAACAGCACTGAAGCGCATACGTTTTTAAAAGAGGCCATCGATTTTGGGCTCGTTAAAGCAAAGTATTATTTAGGGCTCATGTATTTAACAGACGCCAAATACAAAGACTACCCCAAAGCCCTTGATTTTTTAGAGAGTTATTACGCCGCGACCGCCGATGTGAATGCGGCAAAAGAACTTTATTATCTATACGCCCCACAAGAAAACAAATACCCAGGCTTTAAAATGAAAGAACCCCATAAAGCCCGCGAGTTCTTACGCTATATTATTGAAGGCAATGGCATTTTAGAAGGCACGGAGTTTATCCATGAACAAGGTGTGTATTTACCAAAGAACTACCACCCGGTTAAGCAGTATTTAGAAAAAACCTTAAGCCGTATGAAAACCAGCCTTGCGATTGATGAAACCTTCTCCAAAACCGTCACCTTAGATACCTTTGATATTACCGTCAAGTTTGAGCTTGAAACGATTTATAACTACCACGCAAACATTACCTACAAAGAGCGTAAAATCGAAAAAGAAATTGAAGAAAAAGAAGTTGTAAAAAAACAAACCGTTCGCAAAGGCTTTAAAAAAACTGGATCCGTTAAAGTCCCGCGTACGATTCGTAAAATTAAAAAGATTAAAACCTGGGAAGACCGTGACGTGACGCTTGAGAAAGACGACATGGAACATACCTTACTCAAATACATGCGCTTTGATTCCTTAAGCGAACTGATGCGGGCTTTAGGCAACGAGCAATACGTCTTTGAGTTTGAAAAACCACCCCATCAAGACAACCTCAAAGCCTTAATCGAAAAACGCATCAGTCAACACTTCCAAAAACCAAAACGGGCCAAGAAGATCAAAAAAGATTTCTCATATGAATACGCGTATCTCGTCAAACCCCAACTCGACGTACACTATAAATTCCAGAAACAAAGCTTCACACAAATCATTGACTTAAGCAATGAAAGCCAAATTGATGACATGCTTTTCCCACTTGAAAGACGCTTCGAACGTATCTTAGGACGCTTCTTGCGTAAACAATCGATGTTAACGATCAACCAACGTGTTATTGCCGTGCTATTTGCGCTTATCATCCCGTTCACTTTGTATAATGTCTATCACGAATACTTAAGTGAAATCAGCATTATAGCTTGGTTTTATACTCTTTACATCTATCAATCGTTAAGTGTCTTACTAGGTCTTGTCATTGGTTACTTCACCTATACACTCTTTAAAGCAAATCCAATCAAACGCAGTACCTACATCAGAAATTACGACGACACCACCATCGAAGTTGTGAAAAGCATGCACAGACGCAATGCTTTTAAAGTAAACCTAAAGTTCTTAATTCTACTTCTTCTCATTGCCTTAAACTTATTCTTATTCTTTGTGTAAACCACAAAAAAACACCCTAGCCAAATGGCTAGGGTGTTTAATATTAAAATGAAAGATATATCTTTTTTGTCAGTTACCAAGTATAAAGTTTTACTTCATCAATGTTCATGCGAGTAGTGTTTCCAGTTGGTCCACCAAATACCCATTGAACCATAAATTGATCAGTGACTTCTACGCCTAACGCATCATAGTCTAGTTCAATCACTACTAACGTTAAATCTGCATAAGTACCTTCTGGCATGGTCCAAACTGTAATCCAGTTAACTCCGCCATCAACTGAAATTTCAACTGATAGTTCACCAGCAGATAAAGAACCATAATGTGCAAACATGAACTCAATAGTTTCTAATCCTTCAAATTCATCAAGAATTCTAGCGAAGCCTGGTGATCGACCACGAATGGCCCAATCGCCTACAGTTTTGTCATCTGCTAAATTACCACGCAGGGCTTCTTCTAATTCCCAGTCAACGCCATCAGATGTCATAATTCCATTTGCATATGAACCTTTTGCGGTAGCATCTTCAAAACCAGTTTCGTAAGCAATTGTAGCTGGTGCTGCAACTTCAACTTCATAGACTATGGTAACTTCTAGTCCATTTCCATCGGTAATAACGGCAGTTAATGTTACCATTGTAGGATTTTCTGGAACATGTACGGTACCATCAGTTTCGATGATAGTT
>SLQR01000039.1 GCA_007131405.1 Candidatus Izemoplasma sp. | reverse complement strand
TTGGCTCTAAATAAAAATCTTCTTCTATCTTTTTAAACTGTGCTTCTTTAATGGCTTCTTGATTAAAAAAGGCATTAAGTTTTATAAACAGTTTACCGTCTTTTCTTAATAAACGGTCCACTTCATTTAAGATATTAAGTGCGTCTGTTGGTATAACATTATCTAATAGATTCGATAAAATCACGCCATCAATTGAACCCTCATCAAAGGTTTTAAGTTTCTCTACTGAGCCATGAATGAATACGCCTTGTTCTAAGTTGTTTTGCTTAAACAATTCTTTAGCTAATGCGATGGCATTTTCTGATAGATCTATACCATAGTAATATCCTGCTTTACGCTTCGCTAAATACGCAAGTAATGCCCCACTCCCACAGCCGAAGTCTAAAATGGTCGTTGTCTCTTCACTTAACCAATCGAGTGCTAAATCAATCGCTTCATAACCGCTTTTTTCTGAGGTTAATGTGCGTGCTTTGACTTTGTTAAAAACATTACCCCAATAGGATATGGTATCTTTATAATCGCTCATAATCGCCCTCCTTATCACTTATACTATTTATTTTAACAAACTTTAAACTTTCATTCATTAAAAATCAATAATACATCGTTTTCTTATTACCCTCTTGTCTATTTCTTTACTCTCCTAATTATGATGAAATTTATTAATTATGGCCACAACTATGTTTTAATTACACTATACTACAATTTAATCTTATAGATGTTATAATATATGACAATCTTAAAAAAGGAGTTTGATATGAAGAAATTAATATTTGCACTATTGCTGATGATTTTTATACGTATTCTTTCTGCTTGTGAGGCGCAGACGAATCCAGAAGATAGCCAATTACTCAACACAAATCATACCGACGATCTCAGATTAGAACGCGATTATGAAGGCTATTCATTTATTGAGAATGGCATTGGGGAGGTAGAACTCGTCAACTGCTTAACTGGTCACTCCACAGATTTTCGTGAAGTTGACAATGGCGAAACCTTTCGTACTCGCTACATAGGTATTGCGACCCCTCCACCTTACACTAACCCCCCTAAACCTTGGTCTTTAGAGGTAACCGATTATGTATGTGATGTGTTAAGTGGTGCTGACAAAATCGTCTTAGAATCAGACCCTGAATCGGCACGTAGAGATGGGACTAGTATGGGGCGCTATCTAGTCTATGTATGGTATGATGATGGACAAGGTGAACTGCGAAATCTAAATCTAGAACTCATCGAACTCGCCTATACGGCTTATAATGGTGGGTCATCATTATATGCCCATACATTTAGGTCAGCTTGGTTTGAAACCCAAGCCACAAATCGAAGAATATGGGGAGAAGAAGACCCTGATCCAAGAACCGGTGACTGATTTGTTATCTTCTAAACGCATTCAAAGAACACGCTCCTCTTCTTAAAAAAGAGTAAGCGTGTTCTTTTTGTGTGAGTTTTTTTGTAAAGTGACCCATTTTATCCATCCATTTAATGATGGGTTTGTTAAACGAACGCTCCTCACATTCTTTTAACATTACTGTCTTACACTCCCCCCACACTATCGCCTCAAAGCCCTATCTCTCATCGTCAACCTTATAAGGCGACACCATTTGTGAAGGTATTTGTCGCGTAATACACCATTCTACTAAATCTTTAAAAACTTAATTTTATAGCAAACTTAAGCAATGAATGCCGGCGCCTTTTTTAAATAAAAGCCGGCTACTTTTTCTATATTAGGTTTATCTTCATTGGTTAAATCCGTTAATCCCTCACTGGAGTTTTCTTTGCAGATTTTAGATACTAAAATTTTTGTTTGTGCTTGTTTAGGTTCATTAGAATCATAGACACATAAATACTGGGTCTCATTAACCTCGAAAATATCAAATGCATATAAGCCAACTTGATCTAAGAAACGATTAATCGGAATATGTCGGTTAACCTCCAACTCTTTAATCGTCAATGCTTGACTTTCTTGATAACTTAATAGCCATTTCTTAATTGTTTTCATCTACTTCTCCTTTTCTACCAAAAAGAAAAACGCCATCACTATGATGGCGTAAAAAACTTTTTTACCCCATCATTCAAGTTTTAGCACCTTGCCTATGGCAGGTTGCTGAAGGGTCATAGAGCTTGTCTCTCACCTTCTCTTTATGGTAAGTATATTATACGACGATGAAACTGAAATGTCAATTTTCTGTAACAAGCCTAGATCTAAATAATGATTCAATAAATATTAAGATTATCTATACTTGAGGGTGACTTAAGAACCAAGTTAACCTCATTGTTAATGACCTCTTGTATGATTTCCTTGAAAATAGAAATTTATAACCTATATAAAGAACCCCTTTATCCTTTATAATTTTTATTAAGGTTTTGGACTTTAATTATCCTTGTTCATTAGATATTTTCATAAACTGGTGCTCTATTTGCAAGATTAGTACAGGCATTATAATAGGCGAGTTTTCTCCTTTTTTTCTTTGCGGTGGAATATCAAGTAATACATACTTGGTACTAAGAAAAGTGTGATGACTGTCGCGGTTGCCATACCACCCATGAATGTAATGGCTAAAGGTCGGAAGAAGTTTCCCCCTGTGATATAAAGGGGAATCAAGCCTAAAATCGTTGTTAGACTCGTTAAAATAATCGGTCGAAATCTTAAATAGACCGCTTCAACACACGCTTCTTCTACAGAATGATTCCTAGCATGCCTTGAAATATATTCGATTAATAAAATCCCGTTATTTACAGTCACCCCAATCAATGCAACCATCCCAATTAATCCGGTTGCGCTAAATGGAATATTAAAAATCATCATAAAGACGAAACTACCCGTAAAACTGAGTGGAATGGTAGCTAAAACCATCAACGGTTTGATGAAATGGTTAAATTCAAACAACATGATGAAATAGATGACTATCATAGCAATGATGCTTGCTTGCAATAAATCTCCACTAATATCTTCAAACATGGTATTTTCACCACTATATTCAATGGTGATTTCACCCATATCGGTGTCTTTGACGATTAAGTCAATGGCCTGGGTGACTTCACTCAATGTGGCACCCTCAATAGGGTATAAATCAATCGTTGTATAACGCACTTGATTATGTCTTAAGATTGATGTTTCTTTCATCGTAATGGTTAAATCTATTAAATCATCTAAAACGATATATTGATTACTCGCTTGATGGTAAAAAGTAAGGGACAAAACTTCTTCAATCGTACTTGCTTGACCGATGAGTTTTGCTTGATCGTGGTAAAACGTAAATGGTAACCCATAAAGCTGACTTTGTAAGAACGAATCGATTTCCGCTTTAGTGATACCGCATATTTAGCGTGTCTTGGTTATATGTTACAATCACTTTCATGCCTTCTTCAGATGAAGTCGTCGCGTAAGTAACATAGTCAATGGTCTCTATTTTTGATAGTAACGCGTTGGTGGTGTTTGATAATTCTGCTTGATTAGATGAGGTCAAGGTTAGTCTTAATGGGGGGACTGGTGGGGATAACTCAAGTGTATGAACACGGATTTTTGCATTGTCAATCGCTTGTAACTCATGTTGTAATGCTTCAACGAACTGCATCAACTCAGCTTCTTCAAAGGTTGTGTTCACATAAATCCTTGCGATATTTGGACGTTCCTTAATTTGTTGCGTACTAAAATGTAGATCCATGAGATTGCCACCGATACTACTAATGTAATTAACTGTTTTATCACTTGCTTTGATCTGTTCAGTGACCTCCGCAACAATCGCTGCGGTCTCAGTTAAATCGCTTGTAATGTCTGCTTCAATATCAATATAGTATACTGCGCGTTCATCATTTGGATATAAGTCAATCTCTTGAGTTATAAATGCTAAATAAGCCGATCCAACTAAAAGCGTAATGCTAATGATGATCCATAAAACAGGATATTTTACCGTAAAACGGATCATTTGTTTGATGTTTTTTTCATTTATCTTTTTGGATTTCTTTGGTTTAGACGGTTTTAAAAAAATACAGCCTAATATAGGGGATAATGTCATACTAATAATAAAACTTAAACTAAGGGCGAAAATCACGGTGAGTGGCATTGTGGAAATAATCTCTCCTAAGAATCCAGGTAACATAAGAATCGCTACAAAGGCTGCGATGGTTGTAAGAGTTGATGTTAAAACGGGTAAGAAGTTTTCTTTAATTGAAAGTAGTGCCGCTTCTTCCGGTGGCTTATGCGCATCGATGTGTCGTTTGACACTTTCAGTGATGACAATTGAGTTATCAACTAAGATACCGATTGCCACAATCAAACCAACAATCGAGATTTTTTGAAGTTCATAATCAAGTAAATAAAGCAAGGCAATGACGCCAAAAATAACAATAGGTATCGTTAAGATAATAAGCATACTATTGCGCAGTCCAATTCCGAAAAACACGACAACCATGACCACCCCGATGGCGATGAGTAAACTGTAAAAAACGGAATTAATTTGCTCATTAACATAATCAGGTAGAAAGACAATTTCTTCTATTGATGTGGTGGTTAGTTGAGTTTGTTCAAACGCTGATACATTTGAAGATAACGTATCTGATAACTTGGTAAAGTCAATATTGTCATTAAAGAAGACACTCACAAAGACTGCTTCTTCACCTTCGAATTGATAGATTTTTCTACTCGTATCAACAATGTTAAACATCGCGAACTCACTCAGGGTGACTTCTGATATCGATGTCGTAGCAGGAATGACAACCATTGACTTCAGTTCGTCGATGGTTTCTATAATCTTTTCTGTAGACAAGGCAATCTGATGGCCATCAATTATCACAAATCCTATTGGCATATCAACTAAATTCGCTTGGATAAGTTGATAAAGATCAATCATTGTAATATCGAATTGTGCCAACATATCGGTATCGACCATAATGTATAGTTCTTCTTGTTTTGGGGTATGAATTTCAGCCCGTTTGATTTCATCGATTAACAGTAGATTATTCTTTAAAGCAGACGCTTTTTGAAGACGCGCTTCATGGGTTCCCCCATGTAAAGCGTAGACCGCATGGGGCGTTTCAAAGTCATAAGATATCGTCATATGTGCAATGGTAAAAGGAAATTCTAACGCATTGATTTTTTGATAGATTTCTTCAGATAACTGGGCTGGGTCTTTGGTACTAAAAGAGTACGTTACTACAAACAATGCATACGAATCATACAACGTCGTATCAACACTTTCAACATCACTATACGTTAAAATGACATCTTCAATATCACTGGCGAGCATGGCTTCTAGTTCTTCGGCTGTTAAACTTGGTACAGTTATACCGATAGCCATGTAAGGCGTTGATAGCGAAGGCATATCTTGTTTAGGGATTTTGATATAAGAAAAAATACCATATCCTAAAATAAAGATAAACAACAATATGATGGTTTTTCTACGCGTTAATAATTGATCTAATAACTTGTTCATATCATTCACCTCTTGTGCAGATGATAATCTATGAATAAAATATCTTTTTTATACCTTTATGATGTATTATATACAGTACTTATACAATCTAATTTAAATTAATGAAACCAACTACGTATCTATAAACATATATAAAATAAATAAACAGCAATATATAAGTGCTAAGTATAAACGATGAAGCTATAAAATGAAAAAAGATATATGTCCCTCCATAATAAATAAACACGTGATTTTTCATAAATTATCCCCCTCTCTTATAAAAACTCAATGCTTTTAGCACATCACCCCCTATTTTAAAAGACCTTCTATGTTCATAAGAGTGAACCAAAAAGTTGAATAAATAAAAAGCACATTATCATTAAGGGATAATGTGCTTACTGAATAATTAAAGTGCCTTAATTACCAAATGCTTACCATCTTTTCTTTAGGTAAATACATTTTATCTTTTTCATTAATTTCATAAAAGTCTTGGAACTCAGGTACATTACTTAACTGCATATTGGCTCTTAAAATTGATGGTCCATGAACATCAACTTTAAGTAATAATTGACTATATTCAACAGACGATTTATTGCGCCAAACACGTGCCCAGTTTTGAAAGAAATCATCAAAATTATGACTATCATTCTTTTTACTTGCCTCAAGTGCACACCTTAAGCCACCACTATCTGCAATATTTTCTGAAACCGTTAACTCTCCATTACACTCACCAAACCCTGTCTCAACACCATCAAACAAAGTAATCATATCTTTAGATTTTTTGTTAAATGATTTTAAATCAGCTTCAGTCCACCAATCATTAAGTGACCCTGTTTCATCGAACTTAGCACCATTATTGTCAAAGGCATGGGATATCTCATGTGCTATGACAGCCCCAATACCACCAAAGTTTTCTGACGGGCTTTGTTTAAGACTATAATAAGGTTCTTGTAAGATTGCAGCTGGAAACACAATCTGATTATTAAATGGACTATAGTAGGCATTTACCATGCTTGCTGGCATACCCCAAATATTTCTGTTTGGTTCTTGATTGTATTTCTCAAAGTTATAGATATTAATAATTTTCGTCATCGCCAAGCGTTCTTGAATCAAGTCTGAGCCTTGTTCATAGCCTTTAATTTCAAAACGATCAAAATAAGGTGGAAGTTCATCTGGATACCCCACATGAACCGTTAGCGTTGACAGTTTTTTGATGGCTTTTTCTTTCGTTTTTTCATTTAACCATGTATTACCAGCAATACGTTCTTGATAAACATCAATCATTTCATGAACCATTACGTTAACATCTTCTTTTGCGACAGGCCCAAAATAGGTTTCTCCATAATGTAACCCAACCACTTGACCGAATCGATTATAGGCTTGATAAAAAGCAAATTTATCTTTGCTTTGTGGTTCTTTAGTTCCCGATAAAGCACGTGAAAATGCCCCACCAGCTACTCTAATATCATCCGTTAAGTCTGCAGAGAATTTAATCGCATTCGAAACAATCATCCACGATTTAATTATTTCAAAATTTTTGTCAGTAATAATCGTATCAAATGCACGAATAAAATCTAAATTGGTAAAGATTAATTGATCAACTGGTTGTTCAACTAACGCTTCTGCATTAGCCATTATATCAAAGTTTTTCGTTAACTTCTGAACGTCTTCTTTGCTTAAAGGGTTATACATCTTAACATAGTCAGCTTTTTCAATACTCGATTTAGTCACCGGTACTAAAAGTGCGTCAAACGCTAACGCTTCACTAATTAACTTATCGACTTCTTCTTTAGAAAACCCGTACAACGATAACAACTGTTTCGTCGTCATCGTAAAAAGACCAATCAGTTGTGCTTTTTTAGTCTCATCTTTATAGTAACTCGTATCTGGTAAAAATAAATTCGCAGCACTAAAGTATAAAATTTGATTATTGCTATTCATAAAATCTTGCATAACACTGAACCCAAAAGGCATCTCAATCGATTCTAAGGTTAAATTTTTGAAAACTTTGTCTAAATCTTTTAACCCATTCAATTGATTAATCTTATTTAAGATAACCTCAAATGGTTTTGTGCCAAGTTCGTTTCTCTTATCAAAATCTTTCGTCATTTGATACAGTTTAATGTATTTATTTAAATTGTGATTTAACTCTGTTTGATCTTTTTCCCATTTGGATGTTAAACCCATTAATGTTTCTTCAATGCCTAAATGCAACTCTAAAAACGCTGAAACAGATGGTTGATCGCCTGGGATTTCCGCTTTTTCTAACCAGTCACCATTAACTGCTTCATAAAAGTTTGTTTTTATTCGTTCTTTATTCATGCTATCACCTCATTATTTATTGTAACATTTTAGCTACGTTTTTGTAGAAATATAGTTTGATAATTTATGCTATAAATAGTAATTGTACTCACTAGAAAAAGCCTATTCTTTTTTTACGTTATCTTCTTTATAGGTAAGTAGAATGTTATCCGCACAATCTCTGACTAATTGACACCATAAACTGATATTATATTTTTTTTGTACTCTGGTATGGTTTAAAAACCAAATCGCATATACGCAGCACTTAATACTATCTTACTAAATTTTAATAGTTCTAATAGAATTAACACGTGGTGGTAAAATATAACGAGATTCACAACAGTAAAATAAAATTAGTCAAAGAAGACCTG
>SLQR01000022.1 GCA_007131405.1 Candidatus Izemoplasma sp. | reverse complement strand
ATGATTAAATTACGTTGTGCAACAAATGCAGATTTTCGTGTAGATTCTACACATGTTTTTCTAATGGGACCATCACAGATAAAGTTTTGAAAATCCACGTTTTTCTTCGTTAGACGTAGAAATTTCAGTGCCTTTTTATCTTTTGATGGGGGCACTTTTTTTGTGCAATTTTTCAAGACTTTTTGACTAGAGGTGATACTTATGAAACGATTAAAACAATTTTTAAAATGGATGAAGGGTCATGTGCATTTGTACGTGATTGGTGTGGGTATACTGTTTGTGCTTCAATACTTCCGAACGTTAACACCACTCTTTATTCAGCACATCATCGATAATATTTTTGGGGATGATCCTTCAGCTTTACCCCGTGTAATCCAATCCTTAATTGCTGGAAGTACGCTGCGTGAAAGCTTATTATTAGTGGCGCTTTTTTCCATCGCATTTACGTTTGTTCGTGTTGTGTTCATCTTTTTACACCGCGTCGTGACCGCACTCTTTGCGGAACGGGTTGCTTACAACATGCGTAATAAAATATACGATAAATTACAAAATTTAGGCTTTACTTATCATTCTAATGCGGAAACGGGCGATTTAATTCAGCGTTCAACAACGGACGTAGAAACATTCCGTATGTTTATTTCTGAACAACTCATTGAAGTGTTCCGCTTAGTGTTTTTAATGACCTTTGCGGTTTATCAGATGTCGCGCATGCATGTGGATTTGACACTGATTACGCTAATAACCTCACCAATTATTTTCTTTAGTGCGTTTATTTATTTTATTTTTGTAAAGAAAATCTTTAAGCGAGTTGAAGAAGCAGAAGGAACAATGACAACGACCTTACAAGAAAATGTTACGGGTATTCGTGTTGTCAAGGCGTTTGCTAATGAACAATTCGAAATTGATAAGTTTGAAAGAGTATCCGAGGACTTTAAAAAGGAATCGTTTACGTTGTTAAAACTGATGGCTGTGTTTTGGAGTGCAACTGATTTTATTATCTTTATTCAGTACGCACTCACTGCCTCGTTTGGTATCTATTTTACCGTTAATGGGTCAATGGAACGGGGAGAATTTATTGCGTTTTTGGCCTTTGTAGGAATGATTGTTTGGCCACTTCGTCAACTCGGTCGTATTATTGGTGATTTTGGAAAAACCGCTGTATCACTCGACCGTATTGATGAAATCATGAATCAGGTTTCAGAACACGAAGGCGATGCCGAGGCAACGCCTGAAATTCAAGGCAAAGTTCGCTTTGAAAATGTGACGTTTCAGTTTGACGATGACGACAAACCACTGCTTAAAAACGTGAGTTTTGACGTTGAAAAAGGCGAAACCATTGCGATTGTCGGTAAGACCGGCAGTGGAAAAAGTACGCTGATTAACTTAATGGTGCGTTTGCTTGAGAACCAAGGCGGTTCGATTCTTTATGATGGCAAAGACATCAAAACCATTAACAAAAAACATTTACGCCGTAATGTCGGCATTATTTTACAAGAACCATTCCTTTATTCGAAGTCTGTTTATGCGAATATTGGGATTATGGATCAAAAAGCAACAAAAGACAAAATTTACCATGCGGCAGATATTGCCAAAGTTCATAAAGATATCTTAGACTTTGAAGAAGGCTATGATACGCTTGTTGGTGAACGTGGAGTAACCCTTTCAGGTGGGCAAAAACAACGTGTAGCGATTGCGCGCATGTTGCTCGACAGCAAACCGATTCTGATTTTCGATGACTCTTTAAGCGCCGTTGATACAGAAACGGATATTCAAATTCGTCGTGCTTTAAACAATTACTGGAAAAACACCACTGTATTCATTATTACGCATCGGATAGTGACCGCGAAAGAAGCGGACAAAATCATTGTGCTTGATGAGGGTGAAATACTTGAAAGTGGAACCCATGAAACCTTGCTTGCACAGCATGGACTTTACGCAGAACTTTGGGACATTCAAAGCTCAATTGCACTCAATATTGACCCGCAAGAGAAGGGTGGGAATGACCGATGAGTTATTTCGAAGAAGAAACGTATACGGATACGCAATTTGATTTTGCGGTGTGGCGAAAGATTTTCGCTTACATGCGTCCGTTAAAAAAATATTTTATCGTTGGGTTGTTTGCGGTTATCGGTCTTGCAATTACTGATGTCTCGTACCCATTAATCAACCGTTTTGCCATTGACAACATCATCGCCACGGGTTCGCTTGAACTGTTGCCGATCTTTATTGGGCTCTTTGGTATTTACGTTGTAACCATTGCAACACTCGTTTTTACCTTTATTTATAACGCGGGTAAGATTCAAGTCGAACTCGCTTACTCACTAAGAAAAGATGCTTTTAAAAAACTCCAAGAACTGCCTTTTGTCTATTACGACCGCACACCGATTGGATGGATCATGGCGCGCATGACGAGTGACTCACGTAACTTAAGTGATATCTTATCGTGGGGACTTATTGACTTATCCTGGGGGCTTTTAATGATGATTGGTATTAGCATTGTTATGCTTATTATCAACTTGAAACTTGCGTTGATTACTTTAAGTGTGCTGCCATTACTTGTTTATGTAAGTATTTATTTTCGTAAACGTATCTTAAAAGCTTACCGACAAATTCGTAAACAAAACTCAAAAATTACTGGCGCGTTCAATGAAGGCATCACCGGAGCAAAAACAACCAAAACACTTGTCCTAGAAGAAAGCAATTACCAAGACTTTGACCGCTTAACCTCGCGCATGAAAGACCATTCGATCAAAGCGGCCATTTTCGCTGGACTGTATTTCCCGACCATCCTGTTTATCGCATCAATTGCGACAGCGCTTGTTTTTTACTTTGGTGGAATGGAAGTAACCATCAATCAACTCTTTACGGTTGGTACACTTTATGTTTTCGTCAGTTACATCGGTCAGTTCTTTGAACCGGTTATGATGCTTGCGAGTATCTTAGCGCGTTTTCAACAAGCGCAAGCCAGTGCTGAACGTATTATATCGCTAATTGAACAAGACGTGGATATTCATGATTCAGAAGACGTTATTGAAACCTATGGAACCTTTAACGAACCAAAACGTGAAAACTGGGAAGCCTTACATGGTGATGTCACCTTTAAAAACGTCAGCTTTAAATACCAAAAAGGGGAACAAGTCCTCGAAAACTTTAACCTCGACATTAAACGCGGCCAAAGTGTCGCACTGGTTGGGCATACCGGTGCTGGAAAAAGCACGATTGTCAACTTGATTTGCCGATTCTACGAGCCAACAGGCGGCGAAATTCTTATTGATGGCCGTCCGATGCAAGACCGTTCGATTAGCTGGTTACATGATAAACTCGGTTACGTACTCCAGTCCCCGCATCTCTTTAGCGGAACGATTATGGAAAATATTCGTTATGGACGCTTAAACGCGACCGATGACGAAGTAAAAGAAGCTGCACACATGGTTGAAGCCGATAAGTTCATTGAAACCTTCGAACACCAATATGAGACAGAAGTTGGTGAAGGTGGATCGCGCTTAAGTGTGGGACAAAAACAACTGATTAGTTTTGCTCGCGCGCTCATCGCTAATCCAAAGATCCTAATTTTAGATGAAGCAACTAGTTCCGTCGATACCCAAACCGAAAAATCCATTCAACATGCCATTGAAACGGTTATGAATGGGCGCACATCGTTTGTCATTGCGCACCGTCTAAGTACGATCATTAACGCCGATGTGATTTTGGTGTTAGAGCACGGGAAAATTGTTGAACAAGGAACCCACCACGAGCTCATTCAACGAGGTGGCATGTACTATAAACTTTATACCAATCAATTCCAGTCTGGACTGGATAATTAAGACCTCGCAAGAGGTCTTTTTTATTCCCTTCATGTTTTGACCAAAAGGTGGTAAAATCAAAGTGAGGAGTGATGTAAGTGAAAGTGATCGTTATTGGTGCTGTTGCAGCAGGTATGAGCGCTGCAAGCAAGTTAAAACGGCTTAAGCCCGACACGGAGATTATCGTGTATGAAAAAGGGTCAGATGTTAGTTATGGGGCATGTGGTATGCCGTATTATTTATCGGATTTAATTAAAAACGAACACGACTTAATCGCAAAAACCACAAACGATTTTAAAAAAGCTGGAATTACCGTCAAAATAAACCATGAAGTAGTGGGGATTGATGTCCGTGAAAAAACTGTGATGGTTGAACATCAAGCAAAATCCTTTAAAACCCCCTACGACAAACTGATTATCGCCACGGGTGCTAGAGCCATTCGACTTCCGATACCAGGTTCTGATCTTAAGGGCATCCATGTATTAAACACGTTAGATGATGCACGGGCCTTAAAAAAAGCGCTTCATCAAAAAACGAACAAACATATTGCGGTCGTTGGTGGGGGCTACATCGGCCTTGAAGTCGCGGAGAACCTTATCTTAATGGATAAAGAAGTGACCATCATCGAACGTGAAAAAGGCTTGTTAGGCTTGTTTGATAGCTTTATTGGTGAAACTGTCCATGAAGAGTTAACGCGTTTAGGCGTCAAGGTGAAAATAAACGAAACCATCAAAGCCTATGAAGGCACAACTAACGCCAATGTTGTGGTGACGGATAAAGGGAAGTATGCCGTGGATTTAATCATTGAAGCCGTCGGTATTAAGCCAAACACAGAGTTTTTATGGGATGACGACATTAAAATGGCCAAGAATGGTGCAATCTTGGTTAACCGAAAGATGGAAACATCGCAAAAAGATATCTACGCAGCCGGGGATTGTGTTGCCTACCCACACCGATTAAAAAAAGACCACGCCTATGTTCCACTTGGAACGCATGCGAATAAGGCTGGTCGCGTTATTGCTGAACAAATCGCCGGAAACAAAAAGCAACTCTTTACCCATGTGATTGGTTCGAGTGTGCTCAAAGTTGGTGAACTTGAAATTGCCAAAACAGGATTAGGTGAAGAAGAGGCAAAGCATGAAAAACTTCCCTATAAATATGTTATGATAGAAGCAAGAGACAAAGCAGGCTATTATCCAAACGCAACGCCGATTAAGATTAAGATGCTTTACCATGAAGAGACCTGTTCATTGCTCGGGGCTCAAATGGTTGGCAAACAAGGCGTGGCTCATCGCATTAACACGGTAGCGGTTGCGCTTTATCGTGATATGAGTGCAGAAGCATTTAGTAAACTTGATTTTGCGTATGCGCCACCATTTGCACCCGTTTATGATCCACTTCAAGTTGCAGCTATGCAAATCCATTGTCAAAAAAAGGAAAGAGAGGCATAATTATGTCAAGAAATGTTGGTAAACTTGATCAAACAATTCGCTACATCGTCGCCATTGTACTTGTTGTTATCGCAGTTATCTTTTCCATCTGGTGGCTACTCATTCCAGCCGTCATTTTAGCTTTTACCGCATCGATATCTTTTTGTGGCTTTTATAAGATCTTTGGCTTCAACACCTGCAAGTATGATTCTGTGGATAAGTAAGAAAACCTCTTATGAGGTTTTTTTATTGACACCATTCGTGTTTTAAGGTACAATATCGTTTGAGTTGTATTATAAGTTACATATTAACATGTTGACAAAACACAATACTATTTTAGGAGGTGTTGCGATGAAAAAAAAGTCGAAGAGTCAGCTGGTTTACGACCACATTGAAGAACTCGTTATTAGCGGCGAAGTAAAGCCTGGAGATCGGCTTCCGAGTGAAGCGAAACTCTGTGAAATTTTAGGCGTTAGCCGTGTATCTGTTCGTGCTGGGATTGAAAAACTGAGTGCGATTGGTCTCGTCCGTAAGAAAAAAGGTGGCGGAACCTACGTGAACAAACCATCGAGTGATAACTATTTATCGGTCTTTACCCCTACGCTCCTACATAATACAGATTATCTCGAATTGCTTGAAATACGCCGCGCACTCGATAGCTTATCGGTCCAATTGTGTGCGAAAAACATCACCGAAGCAGGTATCCGAAAACTTGCTTTAATTGTAGAAGACATGGAACATCTTGAAGATCAACATGATTTCTTTGCGCTGGATAAGAAATTTCATTTACTAATTTCTAAATACTCTAAGAACCGCTTTTTACATAATATTCATTTAATTATATGGGATGTTATTCAAAAGGCGCTTCGTGAAAACTACAACCGTGTTACCAATACAGCACGTATTATTGAACACCGTAAAATCTTTGATGCCATTGTGCATAAAGATCAAGATTTAGCTAAAATTTACACGGTGCGTCATCTCGAAGAAATTATTGATACGTTTGTGTGCGAGTACAATCAAGAAAGCCAGTATGAAGCCCTTAAGAATCAACGCAAAAAAACAAGTACATAAGCGTCAAGCAGTTGTTCTTAGAAGACCCTAAATAAGCGGAAAATAAATAAAAAAAGAAACTTTACGTTTCTTTTTTTTATGGTATAATGCTTATAGGCCAGCATGGTGGAATTGGTAGACACGCTAGACTCAAAATCTGGTGGGCTTACGCCCGTGTCGGTTCGACTCCGACTGCTGGTATTTTTTATGTTTTTAGATTGGACAAAAAGATGTCCAATATTTCTGGGTCATAATACGTCCCAGCATGCCTTTTAAGTTCTGAGATTGCCTCGTCGGCAGTCTTTTTTTCTTGGTAATGGCGTCCATTTATCATCGTATCGTACGAATCAATGATGCGAAGAATCCGTGAAATGACCGGGATGTCTCCATCCTTTAAGCCAAATGGATACCCTGATCCGTCAAAATTTTCGTGATGCGTTAAAATTGCGTACGATATCGTTTTTAATTGTGGAATCGCATGGGCAATGCGATATCCATATTCAGAATGTTTTTTAATCTCATCAAATTCAGCTTGATTAAGTTTGCGTTGAGCGCGGAAAACAAGTGGGTTTATACTGATTTTACCAATATCATGAAGTTGAATTAAGGTATTAAGTTCTTCTTTATCTTGTTCGTTAAGATTTAGCTCATTTGCGATTGGCTTTGCGAGTAAGTGCATATTGGTTAAGTGCTCATCGGTTTCATCACTTCGATCAAACAAATTGTGAAGCATGCTGTCAATAATCAGTTTATTGTGACGTTTAAGACTTTTGTTTTTATACGTGTAAAGACTGTTCTCAGCTTCGATGAAAACTTGTTCATGGTTGCGAATCCCCGTTTTTATTGCGGTTCCAAATGATGCGGATACCTGAACATCAAAGCCATCATTCGCTTCCATTTCATCCTTAATTTTTTCAATCGTTTCTTGGACATAGTCTTTAAAATCAATTGGGATAATCGCTGCGAACTCATCCCCACTTAAACGACAGACAATGCTGTTTTTCGGGAGATTCGTTTGCAAGAGTGACCCGAAAAATTTGAGCAGTGTATCGCCTTTAATATGACCATACAAATCATTAATCAATTTAAGTCCATTAATATCCGCAAGCATTAATACATAATTTTTCTTTTTATTTGATTCTTTATATTGATTAAAGAAACGGCGGTTATGTAACCCTGTCAAATCATCATGCTGGCTTTGAAACTCCAGGTTGCTTTGCTGTTTAAATGTTTCAGTCATATCAATCGCAATACTAACCACCGTACGAAGACCATTTTCATCGTGGCCCACAAACGATGAGTAGAAGTCCCATAACAGCTTTTTATTTTCTTTTGTGTAAATAGGAAACGTTCCTTCGTGAACTTTTTCCTCAATGGTGTAGAGTTGCTCAATGTGATTATAGATTTTTTTCGCGTTATCTCGATACGCTTTCTTTGCCCAAGCGTTAATGGTTGGAATGTCGCTGTTGGTGTAGCCTGTTAGTTCAGTTAATGTCTTACTAATGCGTAAAATCTTCTTATTTTCTGCATGCAAGATAACCGGTACAGGGGCTTCATCGATGAGTTTATATAAGCGGTTATTTTGTTCGTGCAGAGATTCTTTAATCGCTTCAATGCGATCCAATTCATTGGATAAAGTGCGTTCAACTTTACTGCGTTTAATTAGATGTGTAATGATGGTAAAGTAAATAATTACAGACG
Source organism: Candidatus Izemoplasma sp. (assembly GCA_007131405.1). Lineage (GTDB taxonomy): Bacteria > Bacillota_I > Bacilli_A > Izemoplasmatales > Izemoplasmataceae > SLQR01. The sequence continues at coordinate 185 of SLQR01000022.1, read as the reverse complement.
ATAAAAAGATGAAAATAAGACCTTTTATGGTACTGTAATAAAGAAAGTTATCAAAGTACATATCAACAAGAGCATCGGTGATTAAAATCCAAAGCGTGCCAAAAACAGCGTAAATTCCCGTGATTTTGAGTGCAGAACGTTTACGTTTTCCCATAGGTCTATAACGAACAAGCGTTCGTTTGCCT
>SLQR01000035.1 GCA_007131405.1 Candidatus Izemoplasma sp. | reverse complement strand
TAAAGGTGTTAAAATTGAACGGATTTATGTCTAACATAATCACAATTGAGTTTGCCATTTTCCTTTAGGCAAGCTCTTTTGTTTTTTATCGTGAGAGTATAAAAACCCGATGCAATGAATAGCAATTTGAATCTACTAAAGTCACGTGTTAAATGCTATAATGAAGAAAAAGTTCTAGACCACTGCAATTTACTACTATCAATTAAGAGAATCTACAGGAGGTATTTATGACAACCACGAACTTAATTATCCGCAAAGCAGAACCACGTGATCGTAAGCACATTGAAGCTTTGTGGGATAATGTACTCAAAGACGCATTTCAAACCGAAGGATATGATGAGTACCATAACCCTGAGCACGAACTTGAGTTTAAAATGGGGCAACTTGACGAAGCCTTTACAAAAAAGACATCGCATTATGTTTTAGCCTTTGAAGGCGAACAACTTGTTGGGACGATTGCTTATGGTACACCACCTAATCGAGGTATTTTAAGACGAACGGGTGATGCGTTATTAGATACCGTAGAAGTTGGTTCGCTTTACATTGAACCATCCTTGCAAAAGAAAGGTTATGGAAGAACATTATTGATTTATGTACTTGAGGATTTGTTGAGTAAGGGTGTTGATACGGTGTGTTTTGATTCAATTATAGAAACATCAAAACAAATTTGGCGACGCATGTTTGGTGAACCAAAATACACAATCAAATCAAAAAAACATGATTTTAACCATATGATTTGGGTCGTTGATGTTGAAACTTCACTTAAACGTTTAAAGAGCTATTAAGAAGCACAGAGAATAACTATAGGAGGGTATAAAATGAATATTTTAATTATTGGTGGCACCGGTATTATTAGTACCTATGTCGTACGTAAATGTTTAGATATGGGAATGGATGTTACGGTGATGAACCGAGGCACAAATAATGCGTCATTGCCTAAAGATGTTCGCATTATCGAAGGGGATATTAACAACGAAAAAGAAGCAGCGTCTTTGTTAAAGGGACGATATTTTGATAGCGTTATGCAGTTTGTGGCGTTTACACAAGATCATGTAAAGCGGGATGTGCGTCTTTTTAAAGACAAAACGGATCAATATATTTTTATAAGCAGTGCGAGTGCATATCATAAGCCTGTAGAGGATTATCCAATCACAGAAGACACCTCGCTGCATAATCCTTACTGGGACTACAGTCAAAATAAAATTGCCTGTGAAGACTATTTAAACAGTGTGCAAGACTTAAACATCACCATTGTTCGTCCGTCGCATACGTACAATAATAAAATGATTATGGCAGTGATGACGCGTTGGCAATTTGATTATGCGCACATAAAAAGACTTATCGATGGGAAACCGATTATTATTCCTGGTGATGGGACGAGTCTTTGGACGATTACGCATGCTTTAGACTTTGCAAATAGTTTTGCTTATTTAATTGGAAACAAAAAAGCATATAATGATGTTTTCCATATTACTGGAAATAAAGTATATACTTGGGAACAGTTAACCCAAATTATGGCAAAAGCCTTAGGCGTGAAAGCGAATATTGTGCATATTCCAAGTGATGTTATTATCAAACATATGCCAGAAATGGAAGGTCCATTACTGGGCGACAAAGCGTGGAGTGCCTTATTTGATAACACAAAAATTAAATCCATCAGCAAAGAATACACATCGAACGTTGGGTATGAAGATGTGGTGGATGAGGTTATACATTATTATAAAACGCATGAAGAGGTGCAAAAGATCAGCGAAGACTATGAAGCACTCTACGATAAACTGATTGCGTTGTATCAACATTAACGTGTTCAGAAACACCGAACTGATATTCTTGTACTTTTAATAAGAATGCGGTATAGTTTAGTTAATCTATTTTCAGTCATAATGTATATGATCGAGGTGTGATGTATGAAAGTATTCGACAAAATAAAGAAAATTATATTTCCCCATCATATTTTAGGGTATGCCATCAGTTATTTATTGTTAATTGTATTTGGGGCTTTTTTATTGTCATTACCTATTAGTTTACAAGCAGGTCAGTCGATTTCAATTGTGGATGCCTTGTTTACCGCAGCGAGTGCTGTAAGTGTCACGGGATTGACGACGATTGTCGTGGGCGATGTCTTTTCACGGTTTGGGTTAATTGTTTTATTATTGATTATCCAAATTGGTGGAATTGGGCTCATGTTTGCAATTGTCTTCTTTTGGTTAGTTATTAAGAAAAAGATTGGATTTACGGAACGCAATATGATTATGACTGACCAAAATCAATTTTCACGCAGTGGGATGGTTAAGCTAGTTCGTAATGTGTTAATTATGTTCTTCTGGATTGAACTTATTGGCTTTTTAATTATTGCGCATTACTTATATTTTATGGACTATTTTACTTATCAAGAATCACTGATGCAAGGCATATTTTTAACAGTTTCTTTAACGGCCAATGCAGGGTTTGATATTGCGCCGAATGGAGATAGTTTTCAAATGTTTGCAAATGACTATTTTATGCAGACAATGGCAATTATTCTTATGTTTATGGGTTCCATTGGGTTTTGGGTTTTATCTGAGGTTAAGGAATACTTTCACGCAAAAAAACGCAAACTGCCGTTTAAATTTAGTTTCTTTGTGAAAATGATTGTGACATTGCATCTTTTCTTTATTGCCTTAGGTGCTCTTATCATCTTTGTGTTTGAGTTTGGTGGCTTTTTAGCGGATAAAAATTTAATCGAATCGATTTACTATTCGTTTTTCATGAGTGTGACCACACGTAATGCCGGATTCTCAACGATGGATGTCAATGATTTTTCATCCGCAACCTCAATGATTATTATGATCTTAATGTTTATTGGAGCGAGCCCAAACAGCTATGGTGGTGGGATACGAACCACGAGCATTGTGGTTATCTTCTTAAGCATTAAAGCGTATGCTTTAGGGAAACAGCATGTGGTGTTTAATAACCGAAAAATAAATCAAGAAATCATCTCGAAAGCTTACATAGCCTTTGTATCGGCATTAACGATTGTGTTTACGGGAATTATCTTGATTTCATTAATTGAGGAACTATCCTTGCATATGATTATGTTTGAGGTGACCAGTGCGTTTGGGACCACGGGATTAAGCATGGGTATTACAAGTTCGTTACACACGATGAGTAAAGTGATTCTTGTGTTAATCATGTTTATTGGACGACTGGGGATTTTAGCGCTTGTGATGATGATTCGACCATCGAATGTTACAAAAATCTCAAAACAGAATTATCCAGAAGAGAATATTATTGTTGGGTAATGCGTTGCTTATTAATCACATATAAAAAAAGACTGTTTTTTAAAAAAACAGTCTTTTTTATTGGTAAAGTGTGTAATCAATGGGGTGTTTTTCAAAATACGCATCAAGTGTTTTGTCTACAAGTTCCCTATTTTTAGGCACGTCTACATAGTCGTGGTAGCCATTGCGAATATGCATGCATTTAAGGTAACTAATTCGACGTTTATAGGTTTGTTCATAACCGAGCTTATAAAGATTGAGTTGCAAGGTTAGACGGTCTTCATGAAGATGCGCCATGCGTTTAACATCGACAATGCCTAAACCTTTGATGTAAGGCGATTGAACGACCATGTCGAATCTTCCAGCAGCAACGGGTATCCCGCCTCGAAACAATAAAACAATTTTTTCATTTTCCAGGACTTGAATTTGGTGTTGGGCTTTGAGCGCTAAATACCCGCGCATTTCAACATGGTATGTCTTTTGTCCGTATCGCTCGTAGTGTTCAATCATATCGTGCAAAGCAGTCCCACGATCGGCGGCTTTTTTCAATATTTCAGGATCAACATTTTTATAGGGTTTAGCCAGTACATGATCAATAATTTGAGTGACGCTAATCACGCGATTCCCATCAACAAAGTAATGATGGTTAACGGGGTCAAACAAGACTTCATACTCACCAATTCGGTGTTTTTCCAATAACGCCACATCCTTTACATGAATTTTTGTAAACCGTCTATACTATCCTACCATTTTCATCCAACATTTGCGACATTATTCAACTTTATTATCCACAAAAAAACCCATGCAATTGCATAGGCTCTAATAAACAAGATATCGTTTAATCAATGCGATTTGCTTCAATGTCACCAAGCAATACGGGAATTGGAACATACATTGTGTATTCCGGTGCTCCCCCATAGTCTGCGCGAAAAACAATGTCACCATCGGGACTGATTAAAATAAAGGTATGACCATTATAATTGGTGCCCATCATGCCGTAAAGATTTGTTGTGTAGATGGTTGATATCGATACATCGGGGTCAGATAAGACATCGGTTTGAATTCCTTCGATATCAATTTTTTGAGCTAAAGGTATGATAGGGTCGGTTGTGATTGTTATGATTCGGTCAATACCGATTCCTTCAAACTGAGTGAACTCATCTTCAATGTGTTGAAGTTGAACCCAACAGGCTTGACACATGATGCCTTCTTGAAAATAGAGTAAAACATACTCACCTACATAATCACTAAGTGTGACCATGTTGCTACGGACGGATTGCAAGGTGAAATCGGGTGCCTCATCACCGGGTTTAGGATCACCAACATCAAAACGAATGGACCCTGCACTTAAATCATTGCTTTGTGTTCGTGAATAATAGTTTGCCGACACAAGCAACACGAGAATAACGCTTAATACAACCATGATATTTAAGTTTATGTTTTTTGTTCTACGCTTCTTTTTCGTTACTTTCACAACATGATACCTCACTTTCACTCATTATTTTTACTGTTTTACGTATGCCTAAATAGATAACTAATATGATTGCAGCCCCAATTAACCAGTTTGGAAGAAAACTAAACCAAGAGGTTAACGTATTTCCAAAACGCTGCATAGTCAAGGCGAGTCGATATTGCCACCCCGTTGGCTGGGCCATCGTATCTTGTGTGAAACCAAGATAAATTGCAAATCCACCCATCAAACTTAATAGAATACCTGTAGCAAGCGCAGTTGAGGATATGCTTTTTGTGAGTGGTCCAAGCTTATAATGCATTGTGCGAACACGCAATATCTTAATTTTTTCGGAACCGTATTTACGGTAAAGCGTGGTCAAAACGAGTAAGGGTAATACCATACCGAGTACATAAGCAAGACCAAGCAACATAACGACTACAAATGAACTTGTAAAGGTACTTAAGGCGATTAATCCAATAAGAACTGGCGCACAACACGAACTTGTTATTCCAGAGAAAACACCAAGACTATAGATGCTTAGAGGACCTGTTTTATTGCGCCGTGCTCGGTTATGAGCAAAGGGGATATGCAGTTGCCCTCCAAGCAACACATAAAAGGCAAGCAAAAGCATGACCGACCCTCCAACAAGATAAATCGTCTTGTGTTGGGTGTTAATCAACCCAATCAGAAAACTTGATCCGAGAATAATGGGTATAATAATGGTTGCTACTCCAAGACCGAACAAGGTGGTATGACCAACTAGTGCGCGTTTATTGTGCGCGGCACCAGATAGATAAGAAGGTAACATAACCGATATGCAACACGGGGCTAATAAAGCAATAAAACCAGCGATAAATGCTGCAAATAACGATCCCCCGAAGACTAAATTGAAATCCATGGTATTCACTCCAAACGGTTTAGTTTATGATGATAAATAACTTGAGTACAGTGGTCTAACTTTGTAGTGGTTCAAAAGAATGATGAATAAGCCTAAGCCAAAGAGCAATATACTTGTTAGCTGAGCAGAACGTAATGACGTGTTGAAAAACATTAGTGCATCGGTACGAAGAATCTCGATAAAGTAACGTCCGAACGAATACCACATCAAGTAAAATCCAATTAAGTCTCCACTTCGTAAGTATTTGGTTCTTCGAAGGATTAACATGATCGATAACCCAACAATATTCCAAACAGATTCATACAAAAATGTCGGGTGGTAGTAAGCTGTATTGGCCATGTAAGAACTTCCATATATTTGGTTAACGATGAAATTAGGTAATCTTAGTGTGTTGCTTAAAAAACTACGTTGAGCATCTAATGAAAGCATCATCTGTCCTTGTTGGGTTACCCCGCCAATGATTCCACCATGAGCCTCTTGGTTAAAAAAATTACCCCAACGGCCAAAAATTTGGCCAATCAATAAACCGGGAGCAAGAACATCGTATAGTTTAAACAAACTAACTTGTCGTTTTTTCGCAAAGACGTAAGTACCGATGAGTGCTACTGCAATACCGCCGTGTATGGCAAGTCCGGCAAACGGAAAGAAATGACTAAAATTGTGTGCACCATCAAACAAAATATACCAAAATCTTGCGCCTAAAATGGCTAAGGGAAGGATAATGATTAACCCATCCAAGATAAGGCTTTTATCAATGCCAATACGCTCACCTTCTTTGATACCAAAATACAACGCAACGATGACACCAATAAGAATCATAAAAGCATATTTATAAAGGGTTAATGGTCCGATATTAAATAAAATAGGATCTAATGGTTGATAAATGTGTTGCATCTTTATGACCTCCAGTCAAATCAAAGTATAGAGATGAATTATGAAGAGAATATGAAGTGGTGTTTATTCGCTCATTAAGTTAGTAATGCCATTTTTTTTGCACACAATATAAAGTATAGATAAAACAAGATAGTACCCGGATATCAAAAAGAATAAGTAGGATCGATACGTACTGAATAAAGGCGAGACATGGCTGGGAACGTGATGTATAAACCAATAATTATAAAATAAATTGATGCGCATCAGATAAAACATGTGGTTTAGAATGTACATTAAAGGTATCATAAAAATAACGTAGAAAAAAACGTGATGATAAGCACTTTTTGACAATAGATGCCGTTCTTTTTTCAGTACATAAACCGGAACAAAAATAATAAAGGCATGAGTAAATAGAAAATGATAGTAGCGAAAATTATAATAAGGAAAACCATAACTAAACGGAAATATCAAAGCCATAAACCCAGCAACGACACCAACATAAAAAGCAAAATTAAACACCACTTTGTTTTTAGGGTGCACCATTAAAAAGAGACTCAATATTAAGGAGAAACTCGATAAGTGAAGCGGTAATGTTATAGCATCAAATCGCATATTTTGAATATGATAGATCAATTCAAACAAAATAAATAAACCGATTACACCATACTTCTTAATCCCATTGAACCAACGACTTTGTTCATTTGCATAGCGCATGGGTATCATCAATGCGAGTAAAGCAAATAAAATGTATAAGTAATGATGAATAGTGAAAAACCTAACGCTACGCTCATAATCAATAACATAACCAAAGAAATATTTCATCAGTTTCTCAACCCCTTGCGCTACAATATAGTAAGCATACACTAGAATTATGAATGAATTATAAACAAATAAAAAAAGCACTGCTGTATTAAACCAGCAATGCATTCGGTTTTGAATAAAAAAACTATTGTTTGTGGTTAAGGGTATTGAACAAAGGTGAATCCAGAAACCAGTCTTTCATTTTACAATCTAAGCTGATTGAAAAATAAGAACTTGTGTCTTGGTCGACCGCACCAAAGCGAATAAAGATAAGGATTTCTTCCAAAAACCCAATCACAAAAATAATGAGGATGAGGCTAAGTAGTATGCTTGTATTCATGAAAAAGGATAGCAACATCATAAAAAAGACAAGCACGGCATTGCTTCTTAAGATGCGTGTATGCAAGGTATACATCTTATGAAAAAGAATCAAAGGAATGATAAAACTCAATGCGTATACACTAAAGGCGGCGATGAGGAAATAACGATTCGATAAAATGGCTTGTGGGTATAAATAATATAAGAAGTACGCCACTGAAATATAAAAGAACATATCTGCAACCGTATCTAACACTTTACCGAGTTGACTTACTTGATTCAATTTACGCGCTAAATACCCATCAAAGAAATCCGTCGACCCCAAGATGGTAAAGGTAATAAAGAAAAGCAGTAGATGTCCTTGCCATAAAAACACATACAACAAAGGAAGGAACACTAAGCGGGATAGACTTAAACTGTTTGGGATAGTAAATACGTGTCGCATATCGCACCCTCTGACTACTCTAATAGATAGAGCTATTATTAACGACAGTTTACACAAAATAATTAAAAAAGTCAACCAATATAGGGAATCACTTCATGTGAGTCAATGTGATTATGAAACAAAATCAAAACACATGGACTAAAATGGCCTATCTATAAAGCAACGGAGTAGGGTTTTCGCTTCTTAAATTCAGTTACATGCGTAAACCCAGCGGCGAGCAACATGGCTTTAGCTTGATCAAAATCCGCGTAGTAATCATCAACTTTAT
>SLQR01000023.1 GCA_007131405.1 Candidatus Izemoplasma sp. | reverse complement strand
TGGTATGGCAAAACAAGAACGCAGTGAACGACGCATGGGAATTGCTTTTGTATTAAACTTTGTTTTTACCATTATTGAGATTATTGGCGCGATCCTAACAAACAGCATGGCGATTTTAACCGATGCCATTCATGATGCTGGGGATACGCTTTCACTCGCTCTTTCTTGGATGTTTGAAAAGAAATCGAAGAAGAGACCGGACAAAGACTATACCTATGGCTATGAACGTTTCTCTTTGCTCGGTGCACTTGTCTCAAGCTTTATCTTATTTGGTGCAGCAATCTTTATCTTAAGTGAAGCGATACCACGTCTCATAAATCCAGAACCCGTCGATGCCGTAGGGATGTTTATCTTATCGCTTTTAGGGATTGCTTTCAATGGCATGGCGGTACTAAAACTCAAAGGCGGCGACACTTATCACGAGCGTATTGTGACATGGCATTTGCTTGAAGACCTATTGGGTTGGATCGCCATTTTAATCACCAGTGTGATAATGTACTTTGTAGGATGGTATTTTTTGGACACAATCTTATCAGTTCTTATCATCATTTACATTGTGATTCATGTTGGTCGTAACTTACGACGTGTTGTTCAAGTGCTTCTACAAAAAACCCCAGATGATATTAACATTAAAGCAATCGAACATGAAGTGAGTCAAGTGGTGGGTGTACGTCGAGCTTACCATACGCATGTGTGGTCCTTAGAGGGTTCGACAACCATGTTAACGATGCATGTTATCTTTGATTATGACATGAGTTACAATGACGTGAGCGAGGCGAAAAAGATGATAAAAGAGCGTCTAAAATCGATGAACATTGAACACAGCACTATTGAATGGGACTTTCGCTCAAAATCAACCAAAACGAATGCCTAAATTCGAATCATAAAAAAGCGTATAAATCAACATATCTGTGATTTATACGCTTGACTCAACGCGTTGGTTATGCTATCATTATAACAATGTCGCGGGTGTAGTTTAATGGTAGAACTTCAGCCTTCCAAGCTGACTGTGTGGGTTCGATTCCCATCACCCGCTCCAATTGCAATTTAAGCCTCGTTTATCGAGGTTTTTTTTATGCTCTCATGGTAACTGATTTTTTCTTCAAGCAAGCCTTCGAGTTCAAACATCATCTGATAAAGCGTTGCGCGTGTCTCAAAAGATTGACGGGTATCAGGAAGTGGTTTTTGTCTAAAGTCGTTAAGCAATGCGATTAGTTTTTCTTTTTGTGGTGTGGCTTTGTTGGCATGGCCAATATCGTCCTTTAAGGATTCAATGTACGTCGCCAATACGCTAGTATAAGGATGCGGTTCATCGATCTTAAGCAATAACTCAAACAAGCGGTCTAACCGGTTCATTTGCGCAAAACGCATACGTAAATAACGCATTGCTTGACGGTCTTTGTCAAACAAAATATCGCGATCTGCAAGTTCGGCTTCTTTAAGCCGCTGATTTAGATAGGTGTTCAGTGCTTGGTGTTCTTTATAGGACGCGTCTTTATGGGAAAGATCATTAAGACTTTTCGCAAGATGAAACAGTTCATCTTTTAAGATATTATCGATTTCATCGCTTGTTTTCTTGAGGGTTTCTTGACTTTTAAGTGGGTAGATAAGATTCAGTATCAACGTGACCATCACGGCAATGGCGAGCAGCAAAAAGGCATTGACTAACACACCAACTGAAAAAGCGCCTTCAAGCAGAAGGTGACTCGCTAAGACCAAACTTGGTACAATCCCCTCATTAATTTTAAACGCAAAAGATAAGGTAATAAATAGGACGGTAAAGACGGAAAATACCCAAACAGAATACCCAAGCCAAACAAAGAGTATTGTCGCTAAAGCAAGCGCAAGCATGGCATCACTTATGCGTTTTCCAGCAAGCAAATAAGAGTCCTTTCGGGTTAACTGTACAGATAAAACCGCCAATATTCCACTGGCGATGGCGTGGTCGAGTCCAATCGCTAATGCAATCATGATTGAAACAAAACTGGCAATGCTCATTTTGATGATGGTGTGGACAATCCGTTTCATAAGGCACCAACTTTCTTTGTCTCTTTATTATCGCAAAGTTTTGATTAACCGTCAACGAAGAGCGTTTTTATTGTATAATAAGTTAAAGTCTCTTGGGAGGTGCTCACATGAAACAACATATTGTACCGAGGACAATTTTAAGGGGTTTTCAAATTAACAACCCTAACACCAAAGCGAATGCGAAAATTATGGTGTTGAGCAAAGACGGTGTCAAAACAGCTAAGATTAGCGATGCGTTTCAAGCTGAAGGGTTTTATGGCAAAGACATTGAGGCACTATTAAATAAAACATTCGAAGATCCGTTTGGAAAGATTCGAAATATTTTTGTTCGACATGCAAAGCAAAAGGTCGATACCGTTTTATTGACACAGGAAAAATACTTTCAATTGATTTGTTTTATTCAAGTGATGTGGCGTCGCAATGATATCCATTTGAAACGCGTGAAAGTCAAAGCTGAATCACTTGAAAAACAAACAGGCATTCCGTTTAAAGCGAAGGTTGTCGATACCCAAGCGTTTCAAGAAAATCTGTATAAAGAGATGATTAGCAAAACAACCCGTGACGATCCGACCGTTCAAAAGACTCATCGTCATTATCGACCAGTGTTGCTTGTGAATGAGACGAGCATTGCGTTTCCGCTGCATAGTAAGTATGGATCCGTTCATTACTTTTTAGAACGGAATGAACAATTTCCTTCGCTCATTATTGAGCCAATGTCGAGTACTATGTATTTAATTTTTGTACGCGATACGGACTACAACAAAGACGCTCAAGATCCACAAGTCATTAAGATGCATTATCTTCAAGATGAGGCGATGATTAAAGCGTTAATCTTTATGTATATTATTGACCATGCCGATAAATATGTCGTTGATGAAAGCAACATTGAGCTTGTGAAAATGCGGATTCAACGTGATCCACATTATCCAATGGATAAAGCGGCGTTTAAGCGCATAATTAATTTACTTAATATCGTTTCATAGTTTAGACATAGATTCAGTGTTGATGGGAAGAAGATGAGTATGAGCAATAATCTTTTTAGGGATAAGTATCGGCGATTGGATGTTCAGATGAAGGCAACCGTGATGATTTTCAAAATAGAGCCGATGGCATTAGCCATTATAATTCCATAAGCCCAATGGTGCGTTATTTAGGATTGATTGGGATTAGTGTATTAATCTTTGTGGCTTTATATGGGATTGTGCGTTGTAACCATCCAGTAGAAGAGGAAGAGGTAATTAAACGTTGTTTTCGTTTATGCTCTAATAAAAAAACCGACAATTGTCGGTTTTTTAGTTGAACGTCATGGTCCATTCCATCTCAGCAACATGTGATAAAGTTACAAATACACTGCAGTATTTCGTAGCGAGTTCAAAGGCTTTTGTGACTTGGTTGTGGTCTTTTTCTTCAACACCAGTCACAACCACATCAACTTGAACATGGTTAAGGGTTGTCGGAACTTCTTCGCGTTTTTTTCCGACAATATCATATTTAATCGCTTGAAACTGCAATCGTTTTTTGTCCATTACGGTTTGGAAAGTGTGATTTAAACAAGCGCCTAAACCACCTAAAACCATATCATATGCAGCGAGTGCACCCTCAGCTGGACCAATCTGACTTGATCCATGGTGCCCAGTCACAATGCCATGAAACTGGTTGTCAAAAACAATTTTAACTTGGTTTGCCATACTATGTCTCCTCTTTTCCTTCTTTTTTGTAGCGCTTGATACAGTCATCAATTAACTGTATCGCGGCTTCCTTATCGTGAAACTCATACACTTCAACTTTCTTATTTTGTTGAAGGTCTTTATATGTTTTAAAGAAATGTTTAATTTCTCTTAACATGTGCTCTTGAACATCCGCCATTTTGTGGATGTGGCTGAATCGAGGATCATGATCCATGACAGCAATGATTTTTTCATCTTTTTCATCATTATCAACCATATCTAAGTAGCCAATAACACGCGCGTCGACAATACAACCTGGAAAGGTTTGACTACTCGCGATGACTAAAATATCAAGGGGATCGTCATCTTCAGCAAGCGTATTCTCAATGTACCCATACTCAGCTGGATAGGTCATTTGCGAATAAAGAACACGGTCAAGTTTAATACGGTTGCGCTCTTTATCGATCTCGTATTTGTTTTTTGTGCCCATCGGAATTTCGATGACAGCTTCGATTACTTTGTCCATAGTTTCCTACTTTCTTAAAAAATATTATAGCGTTTTATTTGGCTAAGTGCAAATCATAAGCGCCATTTATAAATCTTTTTTCATCATTCTGTGTTCAATGTCGGCATCAAGATAAATATCACCATAAGCTGTATAACCAAGGGATTCATAAAACGGGATGATGTAGTACTGTGCCCCAAGTTCTAAGGTTTTTATGCCTTGTCTTTTGGCTTCCTCTTCAACCGCATGCATTAGAATGGTTCCGGCTTTTTTATGGCGATGATTCTTTAAAACGGCCACGCGTCCAACTTTATTTTTGTACAGACGAGCTGCGCCAATAGGTTCGTTGTTATCATATAGCACAAAATGGGTTGAATCGTAATCCCAATCATCAAATTCCTCGGTCCAGTCAATGACTTGTTCAACAATAAAAACTTGTCCGCGTATATAGAAATGATCAAGCAAACTTTTTTTATCATTAGCGATTACAATGGTCATGAAAATCACTCGCTTTCGACTTTTTATTCATTATAACCGAATTCATATGAAAAATAAATGAACTGTGATAAAATATACACAAACTAACGATTGGGCGTGATGGAATGGACACTGTACTTATATGGATAGAGGACAATCGCTATTTAGCCATTGCAATCTTAACGGGAATCTTTTTGCTGATTGCTATTTTGCTTGGTATATTGCGTAAAAAGAAACCCGATACAATTGATGTTGACGTGATTCTTTCGGCACTTGGAAAAGGCAACATTCAAGCGGTGCGTTTTGTGCGTAATAAGATTAATGTTGAAGTGCGTGATGTCAAACGAACCGATATGGAGATGTTAAAATCAAGTGGTGCTGTGGGGATTAACCTCGTTGGCAATAAAATTAAGTTTTATTATGAAGAAGCCAATGAAAAAGTGTATGAATCGCTTTTGCAAGTGTTTGAGGAGCGTGCGTGATGAAAAAAGATTTTGTGATTGCCAACGATCAAGGCGTGCATGCACGTCCTGCGACGATGTTGGTCAAACGTGCGAATCGATTTAAGTCAACGATTACCCTTACCCATGAAGACCAAACGGTCGATTTAAAATCGATCATGGGCTTGATGTCGCTTGGCATACGAAGAGGGTCACTCATCACCATTGAAACAAAGGGTGAAGATGAAATCGAAGCGATGGAGGCACTCAGTCGCTCAATTACCGAGTTTAATTTACAATAAGCAGGTATCGCAACGATTGATGCGATACCTGCTTTTTTTATTTGCGTTTTCTTCCTAATCCGATTTTGTGATTGAATTTCATGACTTTTTTCATCGCGATTTTACGTGCATACTCAGCACCTTCATCAAGAAAGGCATCGAGTTCTTTACTGTTAATTAACGCGTTGTAACGTGCTTTGATTGGTGCGAGTTCATTGACGACAACATCCGCAACGCTTTGTTTAAAGGTTTGGTAGGTAGCGTCTTTATAGGATGCTTCAATCGTTTCAATCGATTGATTGGTAATCGCGCTCATGATGGTCATAAGGTTGCTAATACCGGGTTTATTTTCTTTATCAAAACGGATGGTTTGATCCGAATCAGTGACTGCCGACATGATGCGTTTACGGATAATGTTTTCGTCATCTAAAAGCAAGATACGTGACTTAACGTTTTCATCGGATTTACTCATTTTTTTATTGGGTTCGGTTAAACTCATAATGCGTGCCCCGACTTCTGGAATGAGTGGCTTAGGAACGGTGAAGAAATCGTCAAAGCGATTGTTGACGCGTTCCGCTAAATCGCGTGTCAGTTCAAGGTGTTGTTTTTGATCATCACCGACAGGGACGTACTCGGCGTCATAAAGCAGGATGTCTCCAGCCATGAGGGATGGATAGGTAAAGAGTCCAGCGGTGACCCCTTTTTCTTGTTTTTGAGCTTTTTCTTTAAACTGTGTCATGCGTTCAAGTTCGCCCATGTAAGTAAAGCATTGAAGCAAATAGGCCATTTGTGAGTGGGCCTCTATTTCCGATTGAATAAAGAGGGATAAGCGTTCCTTTTTTAACCCTGCGGCTAGATAAAGTGCGCTTAACTCTTTGATGGTTTTACGCAAAAAAGCTTTTTCTCTTGGGATGGTAATGGCATGAAGATCAGCAATAAATAATAAAAAGTGATGATCTGTGTATGTGTCTTGTAATTTAACAAAGTTTTTAATGCTTCCTAGGTAAGTACCGAGGTTTAATGACCCGGTTGGTTGAATACCTGAGACGATATGTTTCATTGAATTTCCTCCTTAGTCTTGGTTACGTGATGGTGTAGCAAACGCTAATAAATGGTTATCGAGATCGATTCCATAGGCGACGAAGTCACCCCAGTCACGTTCTTTTAACGGGCTTACTTGTGACCCGCCTGCTTGAATAAGTCGCTGGTAATAGAGTTCAGGGTTATCCACGTATAGATACAGTTCCATCTGTGGGTCGCGACGGTCATGACGCGGTCGAGTAATACGATGACTTAATGTTTTTAAGATCGCGTCTTCGGGCATCAAACCAATTTTTTGGTTGCTGACGTTGAATTGGACCATGTTTGGTTCATCGTAAATTGGCTCAGTTTGAAAGACCGTGGCATAAAACGCTTTTGCGCGGGTGATGTCTTCGACAAACAAGATGACCATAATTCCCCTCCTTTTTAATAAAAAACGCCCTTAGCTAAAACAGCTAAGGACGATTATTCGCGGTACCACCTTAATTCCGGTTTGCACCGGCTCTCATCTCTTTAACGCAGAGTGACGGGTACGATTAATACCACTCATGGGTCCATTCCTATAAGGGTTCTTTGTCTGGCTTACACTGTCCCAGATTCGCTATAAAGACATCTTATAGTACTCTTCCCACTCATTGTGTTACTTATATCATACTTGAATTACGCTTTGAGCGCAAGGTCTAATTCATTGATTAATGTTTCTAAACGGTGAACGACGGCGGTAAAGGCGTCTTCACTTGTTAGGTCAATGCCAGCTTTTTTTACTTGTTCAACGGGGAAGTCATCCCCACCGGCTTTGAGTAAGGCCATGTGGCTTTCGATGTTGGAAGGGTCGTCTTTAACCATTTCATAGAGTTTTAAACTCGCTGCAAAACTGGTGGCGTATTGATAGACGTAGTATGGGGTGTTAAATAAATGGGGAATATAAGCCCATACGTATTGTTTTCCAGGTTCGTTTGAAATGTCAATGTCATAGAAGTGTTTGTACAAATCGATCATGATATTGGATAATGCTTCGTGGGTGATAGGTTCACCTTTTTCAACGAGTTCATGTGCACGTAATTCATACGTCGCAAATAAGGTTTGACGGTAGAAGGTGGCTAAAATATCATCAATGGACTGTTGGAGAAGGTTGATTTTATCTTCGTTGGTGCCTTGGTTTGTGTTGATGAAATGGTCCAGCAAGATATGTTCGTTAAAGGTTGAAGCGATTTCGGCAACAAAAATGGTGTAGTTTTGTGTAGCGACGGGTTGGGCTTCATGCGCAAACAGTGAGTGCATCGAGTGACCTGCTTCGTGAGCTAGGGTAAAGACACTATTTAGGGTGTCGTCATAGTTTAAAAGAATATAAGGATGTTCGTTTAAAGCGCTCCAGGAATAGGCACCAGTTTGTTTGCCTTCTTGTTCGTAGACGTCAATATAGCCTTCTTCTAAAGCTTCTTTGGCTTTGGCTTTGAAATCTTCGCTTAAGTGATCGATGGAAGCGAAGAATAATTCTTGCGCTTCGTCGTAGGAAAATTTTGATTTGCTTTTGGCAAGTGGCATAAAGCGGTCAAACGTACGATGTTCTTTTAAGCCGAGGGCTTTTTTACGTAAAGCATAGTAACGTTTGATTAACGCGGTATTGTCGTTGGCGACACGCACGAGATTAAGGTAAACATCAGGGTTGATGTTATTGCTAAATAAATACGCATCAAGGGTGGTTTTATAATCGCGTGATTTCATGCGAGCAATATCGGCTTGTAAGACGGTGTTGTAGATTTGAGCGTAGGTGTATTTGTGTTGGTCATAATGTGAAAAAATGGCTTCGAAGACTTTTTCACGATCTTCAGGGTCTTGTAAGTCGGCTAAATAGGAACGGAAGTTTCCACTCGTAACGGTGATGGTTTCGCCATCATTAAGCGTTACCTCTTTTGCGGTGTTGTCGGCAACAGCAAGTGCACTGTATAATGCAGCGCCTTGGCTCGATAGTTGACGGTAATTGGCAAGCAACGATTCGCTTTTTGCATCAAGGACATGCGCTTGTTGGTGGAAAAGTTTCTCCAGGGGGAATCGGTACTCTTCAAGGTCGCGGTTTCGATCAAGAAATCCCATGACCTTATCTTTGCCTAGGTTTAAGATTTCAGGCGATTCAAATGAGGTAGCTTGTGTGAGTTGGTTCAGTAAATATGCCATCTTTTGAACCCGTGCACTGTTTTCGACAGTTTTTTTATTTAAGTCGCTTTTAAGGGCGGCGTACTGGTACAGTTTATGGGCTTTCAAAGCGACTTCACGTTGCAAGGTATAATACCGTTTAAAGGTCGATTCATCACCGAGTTTCCCTTTGAATGTTGGCAGTTCTTCAAGGATTGTTTGTAAGGATTTCACGTCGGTTTCCCAAGCGTCTAAAGTTGGGTATAAATTTTCTAATTTCCACTTCATAAATAGGCCTCCATTTGTTATAATAAGGTGCTCAACTAATTATAGCATAGCGTTTAAACGATTTCGACTGATTATGCAAGCATTTTCATAAAACTTAATTTGTATTTATTCTAAATTGTGCTATAATTAAGGAGACTAAAGATTATAAAAAGGAGGTACACCTATGATTCAGATGTACACTACGCCAAGCTGCTCTTCTTGTCGAAAAGCTAAGAAGTGGTTTGAAGAACATCGCATTGATTATCGTGAGAAGAACATCTTTAATATCAAGCTAACCCGCGATGATATTATGCTTATGCTCAAAAACACCGAAAGTGGTTTTGAAGATATTATTTCAACACGTTCAAAAGTATTCCAAGATAATAACTTGGACATTGATGAAATGTCAATGAGAGAACTTACTAATTTTATTATAACTAATCCGAGTGTGTTGCGTCGTCCGATTATTATTGACAATAATAAGATGCAAGTTGGGTACAACGAAGATGAGATTCGTACCTTTATTCCAAAGCGTCTACGCGAAATTATTATGTGCACTACTTGTGATAAAGGTGAAGATTGTGATTACGTTCATGCCCTTGAAACATATTTCAAGGAACTAAAACAAAAAGATTCCCATGAGGATCGATCATAAATCAATGATAAATTAAAGTGCTTTGCTAGGTAACGATGCAAAGTGCTTTTTTTATGATTTAAACGGTTGAAAACGTTTTTAAACCGTGGATATCAGTTGTTTTTTGTGGGTGGATTGTCTATAATTAAATGTGTATGAAGTTATAGAATATTAGGAGGAAATAAAATGGGAGTAAAAGTAGCAATCAATGGATTTGGTCGTATTGGACGTTTAGCTTTTCGTTTAATGCAAGACAATCCAGAATTTGACATTGTCGCACTCAATGACTTGACGGATGCGGAAACTTTAGCATACTTGCTGAAATACGATACAGCGCAGGGACGTTACAAAAGCGATGCGATTTCATTTAAAGGAAACAACATTATCGTCGACGGAAAAGAGATTAAGGTATACGCAGAACGCGACCCTGAAGATTTACCGTGGGGAGACCTTGATGTTGATGTCGTGCTTGAATGTACAGGATTCTTTACATCGAAAGATAAAGCGGAAAAACACATTAAAGCAGGCGCAAAAAAAGTCTTTATTAGTGCACCAGCTACTGGGGATTTAAAAACCGTTGTGTATAATGTAAACCATGATGTTTTAGATGGTTCAGAAACTGTCGTAAGTGGGGCTTCTTGTACAACAAACTGTTTAGCACCAGTTGCTAAAGTACTTGATGACAACTTTGGTATTAGCCGTGGATTCATGACCACAGCACACGCTTACACGAACGACCAAAATACACTCGATGGACCGCATGCGAAAAATATTCATGCGCGCCGTGGACGTGCCGCAGCTGCAAACATTGTACCAACGACTACAGGTGCAGCCGCAGCGGTAGGACTTGTGTTACCTCACCTTAAAGGGAAACTTGATGGCTTTGCTTTACGTGTTCCAACCATCACGGGTTCAGCTGTTGATTTAGTCGTTGAACTTGACAAAAAAGTCGATAAAGAGACAATCAATGCAGCCATGAAAGCTGCCGCAAGTGAAACTCTTGGGTATACAGAAGACCCAATCGTATCAAGCGATACCATTGGAATGGAATATGGGTCACTCTTTGATGCGCAAATGACATCGGTTCTTAATACAGAAGATGGAAAACAACTCGTAAAAGTTCTTATGTGGTATGATAACGAAATGAGCTATGTTGCTCAAATGGTTCGTGCCATTAAAGTCCTGGGAATTAAATAATTTAAAGCGCCGTTTTCGGCGCTTTTTTTATGCCCCTTTTTTTATGAAACTTAGGAATAAATTATTCTTCCTATGCGAAAAGAATGCGCATTCATGTTATAATATTTTTCAAGAGGTGATATAAATGAAGGAACATGTAATGACAGCTCGACGTAAATTGCTCGAGCGAATGGAAGATGAATCTGTAGCGATCCTCTATGCGGGCCATGCACCACACCGCACAACGGATCAATCATATCCATTTACGCCCCAACGTAATTTTTATTATTTAACGAACTTAAATGAACCCAATATGATTTTAATGCTTTTAAAGGGAAAAAATGATTCGAAAACGTATTTATTTGTTGAAGAAAACACGGACCTCATCATTAAATGGGAAGGCGCTCGCATGGAAAAAGAAGAAGCCTCAAAGCTTTCGGGTATTCCAGTTGAAGATATGCGCTTCACCAAAGATTTTGACACCGTTTTTAATCAGGTAATGAATTATGCTCGTAGCGTGATGGGTGTCCCACCAAAAACACTTTATCTTGATCTATATCACGTGAAACCAACCGAGAAACCGTTAGCGTTAAGTCAGGCTGCCTTTATCTTAGATAACTATAAAGAGTTAACGGTTAAAGCTGTGAATGAACATACATCGTACTTGCGTATGTTTAAAAGCAAAGCCGAAGTGAACCAAATAAAAAAAGCTCTAGCGCATACAAAAATAGGACTTGAAACATTGATGGAGCGTATATCAGCGCGTACCAACGAGTATCAATTGCAAGCGGATTTCATGCATGCAATCACACTCGAGGGATCTGAAGGATTTGCCTTTGATATGATTGCGGCATCGGGAAAAAACGCCACCGTGCTTCATTACACCGAAAATCGGGGTAAACTAACGAAAAAGAATCTTATTTTGTTTGATTTAGGTGCACTGCATGAAAATTACGCATCGGATATATCGCGTACGTACCCATTGTCAGGGACCTTTACCAAGCGTCAAAAAGAGCTCTACCAAATTGTGCTTGATGTGAACAAAGCCACGATTGAAGAAATTAAACCTGGTGTCACCTGGAAACATCTCAATGATTTTGCGAAATCGATGCTTATCGATAAAACCAAAGCCATTGGCTTAATTAAGGAAGACGATGAAATCGGCGAACTGTATTATCACTCAATTGGCCACTTTATGGGACTAGATGTTCACGATGTTGGGCATTACCATATTCCTCTTGAAGAAGGCATGGTCTTAACCATTGAACCTGGACTTTATGTGAAAGATGAAGGTATCGGGATTCGTATTGAAGATAATATTTTAGTCACAAAAGATGGTTATGTGAATTTAAGTAAAGACATCATTAAAGAAGTTCAAGATATCGAAACCTATATGAAAAAATAAAACTGCACAAATATTGTGCAGTTTTCCCACCTTGAAGGAGAATGTTCATGAAGAAAGTATTAAGTGTATTTGTATTGTTTATTATATTTTTACTAAGTGCGTGTACCGGGTTAAGCAATGAAATTAATCGTATTGAAGTTGATCAATCGACGGTTAAAGAAGCGTATGAGGTTGGCGCGATTGATTTCTCTCAGATTGACTTACTTGTGTATTATGAAGATGAAACCTATGAGCGTATCCCATTAAGCGCAAGCATGATTTTGGAAAATGGTCAACTCTTGCTAAACGAGGTTGGTGAACACCTCATTACGATTGAGTATGAGGGTCAGCAAACGCAATTAGCCATAACGATTATTCCTACGACAACGGTGACATTGAATTTTTATTACATGAATGATTTACATGGTGCGTTGTTGCCGAGTGATGGGTCAATGGGTATGGCCTATATTGGAAATTTCTTAATTGATGAAAAACAAGCGAACCCTGAACGTACCATCATTTTAGGTGGTGGTGACATGGTTCAAGGCACGATGGTTTCAAACTATAGTCATGGTGAAAGTACCACAGAAGTGATGGACATGGTTGGCTTTGATGCAACTGTGATTGGGAATCATGAGTTTGACTGGGGCGTTGAACAAGTCACGCGTTACTATACCGGTGAAGATGAAGATGTTTACCAAGCAGAGCACCGCCTTTTAGGCGCAAATGTTGTCCATGAAGGAACGGATACACTGATTGATGGGGTTGATCCTTACACCATTATTGAACGTAGTGGTCTCCGTATTGGCGTAATTGGAACGATGGGATACGGTCTTGAACGCAGCATTTCACGTGTCCGTGTTGAAGGGTATGAATTTATCGATCCAATCGCAACAATACGCAATTACAGTGCTTATTTACGTACCGAAGAAAATGTTGATATTGTGGTGGTTATTTCCCATGATTCTGGAACCTATATCAATGACATTGTTGCAAATTTTGAAGGTGATGAGCGTGTTGATGCGATTTTTAATGGCCATTCTCACCGCACCGAACAAGGCATGATTAACAACACAGCAACCTTAATAAGCGGAGCGAATGGTTCGCATGTTGGGCATTTAGAAATGGTCATCCGTGATGGCCAAGTTGAATCAATGACCCCACGTAACCTAAATGCATCAAGCGATGACCGATTCCTTACCGCGGACCCTGACGTTCAAGCGTATCTTGACGCAGTTGTGCTTGAACTTGATTATTATTACGAAGTGCTTTTTAACAGCGCAAGATATCATGGACGTGAGGAACTTGCAGAATGGATGGCACGGTTAATGCTTGAGACAACCGATGCAGAGTATGCGTTCCAAAATGTAGGGGGAACTCGTCACGATGTTAGTGAAGGAGAAGAAATTTCATTAGCAACATTCTTAGCCATTTTCACGTTCGATAACCAAGTGATGGTTGCGACTGTCGATGGGTATGCATTAGAACGTTTAATGTCAAATGTTACAGTGACAAGTACGGATGGCAATTTCAGCTATGATGGCAATTATCGCATTGCAACAAGTGATTATATCTTTTATCACCCATCCAATGAACTTGATGATGCACTAAATGTTGATGTGGCCTATCTAAACATGCAAGATTTAGTTATTTGGGAGCTTTTACTTCAAGCGGAAGTGTACGGATCCTTTGATGCGAACAATCCTCTTTTACTTCCAACGTATCTGCAAGAAAACGATGGAGAAACTGATGCTATTAGACCATAAAAAAAACGGCTTGAATTTCAAGCCGTTTTTTATGGGATTATGCTATAATAGTAGGCGAGGTGACCGACATGGAGTATATACAAGGTGTCATACGCAATCTAACCTTTTACAACGAAGACAATGGGTATGCGATTGTGAAAATACACGTGACCGACACAAACATTAAGCGCGGTCTTTTTGACGATTCCATTGACGATTCATTTACCGTGACCGGATATTTTCCTAAACCCACGAAGGGTGAGGAATATCGGTTTTTTGGTGATGTCACCTTCCACGAACGTTACGGAGAGCAATTTAGCGCAAAAAGTTATGAAAAAACAGAATACATAAACATAGAAGGATTAATTGATTATTTGGCCAGTGATTTATTCCCGGGTGTTGGTCAGAAAACCGCTGAACGCGTTGTTGAGACACTGGGTGAAGATGCCATTAATAAGATTATTAAAGAACCTGATGCACTGGATGAAGTGCCCAAACTAAGCGAAGCTCAAAAAAAAGCATTAAGTGAAGGCTTAATTACCCATAAAGCAAGCGAACAAACCTTAATCAAACTTTATGGGTATGGCATATCGTCAAAAATGGCAATGCGTATCATGAATGTCTATAAAGAAGAAACCATCACAAAGTTAGAAGCTAATCCTTACCGAATGATTTCCGATGTTGAAGGGATTGGGTTTGACCGTGCTGATGTGGTGGCACGAAAACTGGGATTTAATGAAGATCACCCTTACCGCATAAACGCGTTAGTTGTTCACGTGTTTCATGATGAGGTCTTACAACAAGGACACACCTATATAGAAAAGGATGTCTTTGTTCAACGCGCTATTGAGCGCTTAAACAAAGATTTAGAGGCAGTTGATGAAGCGACCATTCATCAAGAACTCAACACCTTAATTGAACGCGGTGTCTTCACCGATACCCATAATCAATTATCGCTCAAACGCGTTGATCAGGCTGAACTGGATATTGTTGATAAATTAAGCCATCTTACTCAAACCACGCAAACGATTGATGAACAAAAAGTTTATCGTCTCATTGAAGCGTTTGAACAAACAGAAAAAATTAAATACACACGTTTACAAAAACAAGCTATTTTAGCGGCACTAACACACCAAACAATGATTTTAACAGGGGGACCCGGGACAGGGAAAACAACGGTCATTAAAGGCTTGATTGAGGTTTATTATCACTATCACGGATTAAATAAGCCGAGTCAAAATGAATCGTCACTGATCCATTTGATTGCGCCAACCGGTCGTGCGGCTAAGCGCATGCAAGAATCGACTGGGTATTACGCCACCACAATCCACCGCTTTTTAGGGTACAGTTTTGATGGGACATTTCAACACAACAAATACAACCCGCTTGAAGGGAATCTCTTTATCGTTGATGAATCATCAATGATTGATGTATTTTTAGCGTCACAACTCTTTCAAAGCTTACCTGATTATGCGAATTTAGTGCTTGTTGGCGATGACGCGCAACTTCCTAGTGTCGGCCCTGGTCAAGTGCTCAAAGACTTACTTGATTCACACACCTTACCAAGTGTGACACTTGAAGTGATTCATCGACAAGCCGAGAACTCACGCATTATTGACCTTGCCCAACATATTCGTAACGGTCAATTGCCTGAGGATGTGTTTGATAATTACCCTGACCGTTTTATCTTTAGTGAACACACCGCACACTTTCAACCACGGCTTAAAAGCATTGTGGATTACATGGTAAAAGAAGGCTACACCTTACAAGACGATATCCAAATTCTTATTCCCATGTATCGTGGATCCGTTGGCATCCATGAAACCAATAATTTTTTACAACAAACCTATAATGCCCAAGAAGACCACACCATTACCCATGGCTCGAGGACGTTTAAAGTTGACGATAAAGTGCTTCAACTTACGAACCAAATCGAAGACAATGTGATGAATGGTGATCAAGGAAAAGTACTTGAAATAGACGAAGAAAGCGGATCCATGGTCGTCGAATTTCTTGACCAAAAAGTGATGTATAAAACCAAAGATTTAGGAAATTTAACGCATGCTTATGCCATGAGTATTCATAAATCACAAGGGAGTGAATACCCGGTTGTGATCTTGCCGCTCTTTTCAAGTTACTCAATTATGCTAAAACGTAAACTGATTTACACAGCGATCACCCGTGCGAAAGCGCGTTTGGTTGTGTTTGGTCATATTGACAAGTTAAACTATGCGGTAAGAAACTTAGAAGAATCACGTCACACATTGCTTAAATCTCGCTTACAAGATACGCTTCAGCCTATCAAGAAAAAGCGCGTAGCTGAGCCTTTACCGCTAAAACGTGAAAAGGCTGTTGAGGACGTACCTAACAATCATGTGATTTACGATCAAAGTATTCCTTTTGGAACTTTAGGGGAAGAACTGAACGGGCGAACCCCGTATGATTTCATGGATGAAGAGTAGGTAAAAACATTGCAATTTATCCAATAGTTTTATATAATATTCACGATTGATGATGAAGATGAGTAAAATGAATAGATGATTTAGAGAGTTTGTGGTTGGTGGAAACAAACCATTCATTCATTTGAAGCTACTTCGGAGAGATGCTGTAAACAGCATCCGCCCTCACAGCGTTATCGTGTAGAGTGCTAGTTTCTAGAATCAAGGTGGTACCGCGGAATTTTTTCGTCCTTAAAATTTATTTTTTAAGGGCGATTTTTATTCGATTGGAGAGGATAACATGAAACAACTAACTGGACATGAAATACGAAAGATGTGGCTTGACTTTTTTGAAAGCAAAGACCACAAAGTCGAAGAAAGCGCAAGCTTGATCCCAATTAATGACCCATCATTACTTTGGATTAATGCGGGTGTAGCGCCTTTGAAAGGCTATTTCGACGGATCAAAAATACCCGAAAACCCACGGATTGCGAACGCGCAAAAATGCATCCGAACCAACGACATTGAAAACGTCGGGCATACTGCGCGTCACCATACGTTTTTTGAAATGCTTGGAAACTTTAGTATAGGGGATTATTTTCGTGATGAAATCATTCCTTGGGGTTATGAGCTGTTAACCGATAAAAAGTATTACGCGATGGATCCAAAACGTCTTTATTTTACCGTGTATCCAACCGATCAAGAAACAAAAGAGGCATGGAAGAAACTCGGTATTCCAGAAGACCACATCATCGAAAGCAAACATAATTTTTGGGAAATTGGGTCTGGACCGTGTGGACCGTGTACGGAGATTTTTTATGACCGAGGCAGTGCTTTTGGAGACGGCGATTTATCATTAATTCGTGAGGATATCGAAAATGATCGTTATATTGAAGTGTGGAACATTGTCTTTTCACAATACAACGCGAAACCAAATATGCAGCGTGAAGCGTACCCAGAACTTCCAAACAAGAACATTGATACGGGCATGGGGCTTGAACGCATGGCGTGTATTTCGCAAAACACCGAAACCAATTTCGAAACGGATTTGGTTTACCCACTGATTAAACACATCAGTCGCTTAGCGAAAAAGCCTTACGCGGGCGAGTTATCGTTTAAAGTGATTGCGGATCACTTGCGTAGTGTTACGTTTGCGGTTAGTGACGGCGCAACCTTATCGAATGATGGACGTGGGTATGTCTTAAGACGCTTACTTCGTCGCGCAGTCAAACACGGACGTCAACTTGGCATTGAAAAGCCATTCTTAAAAGAATTGGTTGGGACAGTGGTGACGATGATGGAAGAAAGCTATCCGAACTTACGCAAAACCGAAAAATTCACGAAACAAGTCATCGAAAAAGAAGAACTCAATTTTTTAGAGACTTTATCTCAAGGCGAAAAAATGCTTGAAGACTTAATTAAAAATGAAACAGCGACCATAAAAGGAGAAGACGCGTTTAAACTGTACGACACGTATGGGTTCCCCATTGAACTAACAGAAGAATACGCGCAACAAAAAGGGATTCGCGTCGATAAAAGAGGCTTTAATTTAGAGATGCAAGCGCAAAAAGACCGTGCCCGCAGTGCGCGTAAAGTCATGCGCACAATGAAAGACCAAAACGAAGCCTATTTAAGCTTTAAAGAGCCGTCTTACTTTGTTGGTTATGATACCTTAACCAAACAAACCGAAGTCATTAAAGTCTTTAAAGAAGGCATTGTCGTGCGTGAAACACCATTTTACGCTGAGAGTGGTGGACAAGTCTCAGATATTGGTGTCATCATCAAAGATGGTCAGTCATATGAAGTTATTGATGTGGAGAAATTACCGAATAATCAGTTCTTGCATGCGGTTGAAACCAACGACATCAAAGAAGGCGATACGGTAACGATGCGTGTCGATGAAACTGCAAGGCATTCGACCATGGCGCATCACTCTGTGACGCATTTGCTTTTCCAAACCTTGCGTGAAATGCTTGGGTCACACGTAGGTCAACAAGGCAGTTTAGTTGGGCCAGAATACTTACGGTTTGACTTTAATCATTTTGAGCTTTTAGACGATCATACCTTGCTTGACATTGAGCGACGTGTAAACGATAAGATTAAAAAAGCTTACGATGTTGATACTGAAATGACGAGTGTTGAACAGGCTAAAGCGCGTGGCGCAGTCGCTGAATTTGGCGAGAAATACGATGATGAAGTGCGTATGATTGATATGGGAGAAACCCTTGATTTGTGTGGAGGAACCCATGTAAACAATACCAGTGAAATCGAACGATTCGCGATTGCAAGTTTAGAATCAAAAGGATCTGGTGTGTACCGTATAACCGCCTTAGCTAAAGATCAAGTCTTCTCGATTGATACCCACATGAGCGGACTTGAAGAAAGCATTGAAACCTTAAGAAGAAAAGCTGAGTCGATTTTAAAACAGGCAAGCGAGGAGCAAATCGACTTGACGTTTAAATTGCCTGAGCCAATTAAACAACTTGGTTCATACCAAGATGTCATCAATAAGCGACAGTATTTTAGCGATTTACAACGTCGCGTTAAAGCACTTGAAAGAGCGTATGCAGATGCACGAGAGAAAGCATCACTTGACGATTTAAAGCAATATATCGAGCAAGCTGAAAACGGACATGTTATTATAAAGACAGAAGGGATTGACGCGAAAACCGTCAAAACCTTAGTTGACCGCCTAATGGACCATTTAGGCAAGGGACTCGTCTTCATTGCGAACGTCGATGACGGGAAAGTCTTGCTTGTGGCAAAATCAACCATTGACTTACACGCTGGAAACTTAGTAAAAGCAGCGGCTAAAATTGCTGGCGGTGGCGGTGGCGGTCGTCCAGACTTTGCCCAAGCTGGCGCACGTGATACCACGAAAGTTGACGCAATTCTTGATTACGTAAAAGGTCAAGTCCAATGAAAGTATTGGGACTTGATTTAGGCACAAAGAGTCTCGGCGTTGCGGTCAGTGACCCACATAGGTTGCTTGCGCGTGGGGTTGAGAACTACCGTTTTTCGGATGGCGATTATGAAGCCGCAATTAATAAGACACTTGAGTGGATTAAGCAAGAACGCATCGAAACCGTTGTTTTAGGTTTACCGAAGAACATGAACGGAAGTGTTGGCCCGCAAGGTGAAATCAGTTTGGCGTTTAAAGCCATGCTTGAAAGTACCGCATCGGTTGAAGTTGTTCTTTGGGACGAACGTTTAAGTAGTCGCATTGCCTCACAACAAATGATATCCAATAAATTAAAAACAAAGAGACGCAAAAATACACTGGACCAGCAAGCTGCTGTGGTTATTCTGCAAAGCTATCTGGACAGCAAAAAATAGGAGGATTCCTTATGGATGAACGCACATTAAGAGTCGAAGATGAACATGGAAATGAGTATGATTACGAGATTTTATTCACGTTTACATCGGAAAAAACAAAGAAGTCGTATGTAATCTTTAAAGAACCAGGCGACTCAGAAGAAGTCTTCGCATCAATTTACAACCCAGATGACGATGAAGGCGGGAACTTATTGCCAGTTGAAAGCGATGAAGAATGGGACGAAATCGAAGCGAAAATCGAGAAGTATCTCGACGAGAATGAAGAATAATTATGTAACCTCACTACGTCGTTTAAGGCATCCAGCATACCTTGATGCCTTAAAGGCGTATGCGGTTAAACACGATGTGCCCATCATCACCGATGAAGGGTTGCGTTTTTTACAGCAGCTCATCCGTTTAAAAGATGTAAAACACGTCTTAGAAGTCGGCACAGCAATCGGCTACAGCGCGCTTGCGATGGCAAGGGTGAATGAGCAGGTAAAAATCACAACCATTGAACGTGATCCACACATGATTGAAGCCGCGAAAAAACATTTTTCAGCGCATGACCGAGCCCATCAGATTACGTTAATTGAAGGCGATGCATTAGCGATTGAGTTACCGGAAAAAAGTCTGTTTGACTTGGTTTTTATTGATGGGGCGAAAGCACAATCGATTAAATTTTTTGAAAAATACGAACACCATGTAAAAAGCAAAGGGATCATTGTCACAGATAATCTCTTATTCCATGGGATGGTTGGTCAAAAACAAGCATCACGCAATTTAAATCAGTTGCTTGATAAAATTGACCAGTTTAATCGCTACATTTTAGAACGTGATGATTACGACACGATGATTTATGAAGTTGGCGATGGCATGAGTTTAAGCATCAAGAAGAGGTGACGTATGAAGATAGCAGTAACTTGGCAAGACAAAAAGAACATAAAACCGCTCCTTCAGTCAGGAACGTCTATTTTTATTGTGGGTTTGGCACCACTGGCTCACCGCATGAAGCATCCGGTTGATTTAGATGCCTTGCCGGGTGTAATTGATCAAATCCATCAAGCAGGGAAATCCATTTGGGTAAATGTCAACGCCTTGCTTCATGAACCCCAACTTGATGAAGCCAAAAGGGCAATTGAGACGCTTTCAACATTGAACATCGATGGACTTTTGTTTGCGGACCTTGCCGTGTTTAATTTTGCGGATGCGGTTGGCCTTAAAGACAAACTCATCTATTACCCAGAAACGTATACAACGAGTGATCACGATGTGCGTTTTTGGAACGACGAAGGCATTCAATCGCTTATTGTTGGACGTGAAATGACACTTAATGACATTGAAGCGATGGCAAAAACGCAAAGTTTACCGCTAAGCATCGTGGGTCATGGGTACTTAAATATGTTTCACTCACGACGTCCACTCGTTGAAAATTTCTTTAAGCACACGAACGATCAAAATCCAGACGATGTAAAAGACAAACGCTCACTCACATTGGTTGAAGAACAACGCAATGAAGCGTACCCTATTTATCAAGATGCGTTTGGGACACACATTTTCCGTGCCAAACCACTAGCTAGTTTCAAGGTTCTTGATAAGCTTAAAGTGTGGATTGATACGTTGATTATTGATGGACTCTTTTTTGACGATGTGCATGTCTTAAGCATGATTAATGATTATGAGCAAGCGTTACGTGGTGAAGCGGTTGAAGGCTACAAAGATTACGATGATGGCTTTTACTTTAAAAAAACCGGACTGAATAAGGGGGTTAAGTCATGAATAAACCAGAACTTCTAGCGCCAGCAGGCAATCTTGAAAAGTTGAAGATTGCGTTTATGTATGGTGCGGATGCTGTATTTATTGGTGGGAAGCAATTTTCACTTAGGGCGCGCGCTTCAAATTTCGGGTTAAAAGAAATTGAAGAAGCGGTTAATTTTGCGCACCCACTCAAAAAGAAAGTCTATGTCACTACAAACATTATCCCCCATAGCGAAGATTTAGATGGCCTTATTGAGTATCTAAAAGCATTAGAAGCCATTGGGGTGGATGCTATTATTTGTGCATCGACGAGCATCATTGATGCTGCACGCCGCCACACGAACTTAGAAATTCATCTTTCGACACAGCAATCGATTACCAATTCAGAAGCGATTCGTTTTTGGGAAAAGCGCGGGGTTAAACGCATTGTCTTAGCGCGAGAACTTGACCTCGATGAGATTCATCAAGTCAAAGCGCAAAGCAATCTTGATTTAGAAGTGTTTATTCACGGTGGGATGTGTGTGTCGTACTCAGGGAAATGCACTCTTTCAAACAACATGACTGACCGTGACGCAAATCGCGGAGGCTGTGCGCATTCGTGCCGTTGGAATTATGATTTATTTGATAATGGTGAACAACTGAATGTATCGATGCCCTTTTCAATGAGTTCAAAGGATTTACAAGCTGTAAAACAAATATCACGGTTAGTGGATATTGGCGTCGAAAGTTTAAAAATTGAAGGACGCATGAAAAGTGTTCATTACATTGCCACAGTCGTTAAAACCTATCGCAAACTGATTGATGAATTGTGTGAAGATCTCACGATTGATTTACCAAAATACGTACTTGAAATTAAAAAAGCTGAAAATCGTCTAACCAGTCACGGGTTTATGGAAGGCATGACGACGGTCAATGAACAACTGTATAACTTACGTAGTGAGCAACCAACTCAAGCCTTTGTCGGGTTTGTGCTCGATTACGACATGACGAACCAAACAGCGCTTGTCGAACAACGCAATTATTTTGAAAAAGGCGATTTGATTGAAGTATTTAGTCCAAACTTTGAACCCATCAGTTTTCGTGTTGAAGCATTTATTGACGCAGAGACTGGGGAAAGTCTTGATGTCGCAAGACATCCGAAACAACAATTAAAATTAAAAATCCCAATCCCGCTAAAACCTTATGATATGTTGCGTAAGGCAAACGCATGATTTTAGTTGTAAGCTTGGGAAAAACGTGGTAAAATACCAATTGATATTGGCATTAATGGAGGAATTAAAATGGAAAACAACAGCAAAACATATAAGCTGACGAAACAAGGCTTAATTGATATTAAAAGCGAACTCGAACAACTCAAAACCGTTGAACGTGAAAAGAACCTTGAAGCACTCAAAGATGCGCGTGCCCAAGGGGACTTAAGTGAAAATGCGGATTACGATGCAGCGCGTGAAGATCAGGCGCGCATTGAAAAACGCATAAAAGAACTTGAAAACATTGTAAAACACGCTGAAATTATTAGAGAAGATAACCGAAAAGGCAAAATCAACATAGGGAAGCGCGTAAAGCTTCAAATCAATGGCAACGAACCGAAAATGTATACCATTGTTGGAACGCTTGAAGCCGACCCTCTGAATGCCAAAATTTCAAATGAATCGCCGGTTGGCAAAGCCGTTATTGGTCGAAAAAAAGGTGACACAGTAACCTTTAAAACCGAAGCGAATAAAGAGATTAACGTAGTTATTTTAGACGTGAAGTAAAGAATGCTTGTCATTCTTTTTTTCGTCAAAGCGAGGGATGGATATGACGATTGGACTCCTTTTTGCGATGCAAGAAGAACTGGATGCTTTTTTAAATCACTATGAAAACTATGAAACAAAAACCCACAAACATTTAAAAATTTACACATTACAAGAAAATAACCACACGTTGGTATGTGTCTTAACAGGCATTGGCAAAGTGAATGCTGCCTACGCGACGAGTTACCTTATTCATGCCTACGATGTACGCATGATTTTAAACAGTGGGGTTGCCGGTGGGGTGAACACGGAAGTTGAAACACTTGTTTTATCGGAAGGTGTTGTGTATCACGATGTTGATGTGACAGTCTTTAACTATGAACGTGGTCAAGTGCCGGGATTTAAACCGTACTTTGAAGCGGATTCCGCGTTGCTTGAAATCGCTGAAACCATTGCTTCAGAAAAAAACTACCCTTACCAACGCGGTAAAATTGCATCAGGGGATCAGTTTATTACTGAGCGTGCATCGATCAATCCAATTTTAGCGTTATACGACGATATCTATGCGATTGAAATGGAAGCCACTGCCATTGGTCATGTGGCACGTTTAGAAGGGGTTCCGTTTTTGATTATTCGAGCCATCAGCGATGTGATTGGCGGATCAAACCAAGCATCTGATTTTAAGAGTTTCCTAGAAAAATCGGCTTTACGTTCAGCCATATTACTGGATGAATTGCTTAAACGCTTATGACATTTGAACTGAATTTAAACGATGCGCTCTATACGTTTACGGTGGTAAAAAAACCGCGTCAACGTCGCATTATTGTGACCGCGAAAGCCCCTAATACTTTTTTAGTGACGGCACCACGAAGTGTGCGAAAAAAAGACATCATTGATGTGATTGAAACGCATCAAGAACAGCTTTTACGAATGAAGCCACCCGTCGATTTTAAGGAGGCTTTTATTGATGGAGCAGAAATCCCCGTCTTTGACGAGGTGTTAACGCTGTACCAATTGCCAAGTAAGCGTTCCACACACCGAAAAGGCACCAAGGTGTATTTTTATGGTGTCCAGGATGATGCGCAGTTTAAAAAACGCACTCACGCCTGGTTAAAGGCGCAGTTAGCAAGTGAAATTGAACGTCTTGTGAGTAAATATCAACATGCAATCAAAGGCATCGATTTAACAGAATTAACAATGCGTTACCAATACATGAAGACCAAGTTTGGCAGTTGTCAACCGACAAAAAAACGCATGTCGTTTAATCTTGAACTGGTGCATTACCCAAAAGTATTTACCGAGTACATCTTTTTGCACGAAGTCAGTCATCTTGCGCATGCTGATCATTCAAAAGCATTTTATGCATTTTTCGAAACGCTTTGCCCAAACCATAAAACCTATCGACGTGCCATTAATTCCCTTCGAAAACGCTTGTTAAACGAAGGTTTCGAGGGACTGATTGACCGTGACAAAGCGTAAACGATTTAGTATAATAAACTAAAGACTATTAAGGAGGACCACTATGATTCATTGGTTACTAAAAACACGTCATTTTGTGCCAAATAGCCATTATGATACTGTCCATGATATCGATTTTGATGCGCTTTACCAAGAAGGAAAGCGTGTTTTGCTTGTGGACCTCGATAATACCTTGATTCCTTATGATGAGACACTGCCCAATAAGAAGTTAAAAGCGTTTATCGAGTCGATTAAGCACGTTGGGTTCGAGGTTGTCATTATTTCAAATAACCGTTTACCACGTGTAAAACATTTTTCGGATGCGGTTGACGTCTCATACGTTGCTTCGGCAAAAAAACCACTTAAGTGTGGATTCAAACGCGCGATGCAACACACCGAAACATTTTACGAAAAAGCACAAGTGTGTATGATTGGGGATCAACTGATGACGGATGTTTTTGGCAGTCGTCGAATGGGCTATGATTGCTTATTAGTTATGCCAATCAAGAAAAAAACCGAAAAATGGTATACCAAATTTAACCGCCGAGTTGAAACGAATATGTTACGAAAAATTAAACGAAAATACCCAAGCGCTTATAAGCGCTTAGCATTGGAGAAACGACTATGACCGTAAAATGCATTGGGTGTGGTGGCACCTTACAAAACACCGATAAAGAAGCGCCGTTTTTTACCCCGAAATCCTTAGACTTAGCGGATGATATTTTATGTCAGCGCTGTTTTCGTATGCGTCATTATGGTGAAATACTGCCATCGGTTTTAAAAGAAAGCGATTATATGGAAGTTATTAGCCGCATTGCCTCAGAAGATATTCTTGTGGTAAAGGTGCTTGATGCGTTTGACTTAGAAGGGTCAATGATGCCACAAATCCATAAGTTAACTGGTGCAAACGATGTCCTTGCGATTGTCAATAAGCGCGATCTCTTGCCGAAAAGTGTTAGTGACAATAAACTTGCTCACCGCGTGAAACGTTATTTAAAACGCTCAGGTGTTAAAGCGGTTGATGTGATGATGGTGAGTGCGACAAAAAAACATGGCATTGATGCTGTATTAGATCGTATTGCCGAGTTGAGTCAAGGGCGAAACGTTATTATTGTTGGCGCAACAAACGTGGGAAAAAGCACGTTAATTAATGCGATGCTTCAAGCCTCAACGGAACTCCGCGAGGCATTGATTACGGTTTCAAACAGCAAAGGAACCACGCAGGATTTAATTGCGATTCCTTTTGAAAACCAAACGTTATACGATAGCCCAGGGCTCTTTAATAAGAACCATATCTCGGTTGTCTTAGGCGAAGAAAGTTTCCAATTGATTCAACCGAAAAAAGAGGTTAAACCAAAAGTCTTTCAAGTAAAGCACCCACAATCGTATTTTATGGGTGGCTTAGCGCGCTATGATTACCACCCAACGAAGCAAGCAACCGCGGTTGCTTATCGCGCTGAAAGCTTAACCGTTCATAGACGCAAAGCCGAAGAAAGCGAAGCGTTTTATGAAAAACACCGTGGTGGGTTATTGGTTCCGCCAACGGAAAAGGATTCGCTTTTTGTGTTAAAAGCGCATCAGTTCCACATTAAACGCGGTCAAAAAATTGATATTGTGGTGCCTGGTTTGTGCTTTATGAGTTTTGAAGGCGAAGGCATGGTTCGTGTCTTTACTCCAGAAACTGTAATTCCATATCAACGTGAGGCGCTTATTTAATGCTCGAAAGAATTAAAAAGGATCTTAAGTGTGCTTACCGACATAAAGTAGACCGCTTAAATCATGTGTACGGTGTGCGCGATACGGCACTTAAACTTGGAAAAATCCATGGCGCAGATCTTTATCAACTTGAGTTGGTTAGTTATTTACACGATTTAACTAAATATGAATCATTAGGGTTTCATATTGAATGGATTCGTCGCTACTATGATGAGGCCATCTTAGATGATTTTTACGATCCACTTTATCATGCGTATAGCGCTTCAGCTATTGCTCAAGATACGTACAACATTACCGACCCTGATGTGCTTGGCGCGATTGAAGTGCACACGGTTGGGAAACCAAATATGTCGCTTTTGC
The DNA here is from genome assembly GCA_007131405.1 of Candidatus Izemoplasma sp. Taxonomy (GTDB): domain Bacteria; phylum Bacillota_I; class Bacilli_A; order Izemoplasmatales; family Izemoplasmataceae; genus SLQR01. The sequence goes on along the minus strand of SLQR01000023.1, from coordinate 32,913 downwards.
AAAAGATTCTTTTTATAAGCGACTACATCGAACCCTCACGGCTTTACCCAAGTTGTGTGCGCGTTCGAGAAATTGCCTTTATCAATCTTGACCAAGCCGTTTATGAAGCGATAAACGATTCAATTCAATTATATGAACGTACGGGCGGCAACATTCCCCGTGTCGCTTACGAAGCACGCGAATACTATCAAAAAAGAACAGGAGGGCATGCATGTCCAAAATAAAAGTTATTGTCAAAGCACTTGATGATTTAAACCTAAAAGATATTGTGGTATATGATATGCGCGAACGCAGTCCGTTTTTCGATTATTTCATTTTATCGACTGCGACCAACACGCGTCAATTGAAAGCCGCAATCAATCACCTTAAAGACGATCTAGCCGCTGCGCGTTATGATCATCCAAACGTTGAAGGAGCGCATTCAAACGCATGGATTTTAATGGACGCAAAAGACGTCATCGTCAACATCTTTACGGAAGATGAACGTAAGTACTACAACATCGAAAAAATGTGGATGGATGTAGAAACTATTAATCCTGAAACACTATGAATACCTACAGTCTCTTAGCAAAAGCCTATGAGGCAACGATTGATGATGTACTCTATGCGATGTATTTAAACCTGCTTAAAAAGCACACACACCCAAGCGCACTCTTAGAAGCAGGGTGTGGGACCGGGTATTTATCCCGTGAACTTGCGCGTATGGGGTATGATGTGACTGGCATGGATTCAAACCCGTCGATGCTTGAACTGGCAAGTTTTTACGCTGGGGAAGAAAACGTCACGGTTGACTATAAAGTGCACGATTTGACAGAGCCTTTTAGCGGGCAATTTGATGTCATCATCATGCCATTTGATGTGGTGAACCATATCGAGGGTCAAATAAACGTTGAAAAAGCATTAACCCATATCACTCACGCCTTAAAACCGCAGAGTATTTTAATTTTTGACTTGCTTGATCAACAGTTTATGGACGATCTCGTTGGGTATGAAGAAACGATTCACTTTGATGGTGGGGAGTTGCGTTGGCGTGTAACTCGATTTAGCAATCAAGCCATAAAACATGAAATTGAGGTTGGCGAACAGTCGGCATCGCATCAAGAATATTATTACTCAGAAGCGGTTGTGCAAGAGATGCTTGGATCATATGATTTGCTTGAACGGTTACCGTTAAATGGTCGCGCCATTTATGTCATGCGTAAAAAAGAAGAATAAACACCCCATACCTATTATTGGTATGAAAGGGGTGTTTTTTTTATGAGCGAATTAATGCAAAAAAGAATGGTCGTTGTGGGTGTTTTACTGCTTGTTGCGTTTGCGTTTGGCTTGAATCAACTCGGGCGAGTGTCGTCACCACCTTTAAGCGAAAACCATTACGAAAACGTGACGCAAGAAACAGATGGAACATCATACATCTATGTGGATATTCGTGGTGCGGTGAATAAACCTGGTGTCTATAAAGTGCCAGACGCGTTGCGTGTTTTTCAGTTGGTTGATTTAGCGGGTGGGTTGCTTGGTGATGCGGATTTATCCGCGCTCAATCTTTCTAAGCAGTTGCACGATCAAGCGTTTGTGTTTATTCCATTTGAAGAGATGGAGAAAAACAAGGAAGAACTTATTAATGATTCACCGGGATTAATCGCACTGTCAAGCGCCACCAAAGAAGAACTTATTACGCTGCCAAACATTGGACCCGCGACGGCTGACAGTATCATTCGCTATCGAGAGGAACACGGGCCATTTACAAGTTATGAAGACATTTTAAACGTCACGGGCATTGGTGAGGCTACGCTTGAAAACATTCGACCGTTCGTGGTTCCTTGAGGGGAATTGGCATCATGTTTTAGGGTGTGTTGGCCTTGCGCTTTTGAGTCTGCATCAGCCGTGGGTTTTAAGTATTACGTTGGTTTATCTTTATAAACTGTATCGGTATGATGGGATTCTTTTTCTGGTGGGTCTTGGGCTTGCAAGCACCGTTCTTATCCACCACGAACTCATTACCCCAGTCGATTTAAAAGGGCGTAAGGTTGAAGCTCAAGTCCTTTATACGGAAAGCGCTAAAAACCGTGTAATCGCACAAAGTGATGAAGGAAAGGTATTGATTTACCTCGATGATGATTATGCCGTTCATGCGGGCGATTATGTGGTGGCAACCGGAAACTACCGAGAAAGTACGGTGCCGTCAATGCCAGGTGAGTTTGATTATGACACGTTTTTGTTGTCGGTGGGGATTGATGGTGTTTTTTATGCCGACACAGTAACGGTCATGCGTGAAGGGTTTTCGGTGTATCAGTTTCGTGAATGGGTGGATGATTATATAACGGAAAGGTATGATGCAGTTGGGCCTTACATCCGGATGTTTGTCTTGGCTGACCGAAACGCGATGGATGATGATGTTTTAGAGGCAACACAATCGCTTGGTATTGCGCATCTTTTTGCCATATCTGGATTGCATATTTCCCTTCTTACCATGGTTCTAATCACTACACTAAAGCAATTTAAGTGCCGGGAAGGATTTATTGATGTTGCACTTGGGTTTTTTTTAAGTGCGTATCTTATTTTGACAGTATTTGCGGTTTCGGTGGTTCGTGCGTCGTTGATGATGGTGGGGTTACGTTTGTCTAAGAAACTTCATTTTCATTTCACCGGGATCGATATGCTTTCGATGCTTGCGGTTTTTTTACTCCTCATCAACCCATTATTTTATGTGCAAACGGGGTTTATGTTGTCGTTTCTAGTGGCGTTTTCTTTGATGTGTTCTTCTCCGATTTTGAGTAAGAAAAGCACGGTAATGTCTGGGTTTTATGTCAGTGCTATTGCTTTTTTTGCGACATTACCACTCATTAGTGATTTGTCTCATGGGGTTCACCCACTTACTATTTTATTGAATGTCATGTTTGTCTTTTATACGATGTTTTTGTTGTTGCCTTTCGGTTATATAACCTTTGCTTTGCCTTTTTTTGAGGCCCTTTATGGCGTGATTATTGTGCTTTTTGAATGGCTTGTGATTTGGACGCATCGACTGTTTTCGCTACGCGTAAATCTTTATTTTGGGTCGATGTTTTTCATAATCATTTACTATGGGTTATGGTTATGGATTATGCAAGGAAAGAAGATGAGAGTGCGCGTTAAATACATGGCAATCTATTTGATGTTTCTTCTGTGTTTGCCTTATGTACGAATGCATTCCCAAGTGGTGGTGTTCCATGTTCATGGCGATAGTCTACTCGTAAGGGATGCGTTCAACCGGTGTACGATGCTTATTGATACAGGGGAATCGACCACGCATCATCAGTTAAGTCAGTCGCTTTATGCTCTACGTGTTACCCGATTAGACTATGTGTTTATTTCGCACTGGCATTATGACCATTACGGAGCCTATGATGAGGTGAGTAATCATTTTCCTGTGTTAAATTTGATTACGCGTGAAAATGCCATGGTGCATGAGTCTAAGTGGATTGAATGTGGCCATCTCGCGTTTTATATTTTTCCTATGGAGAAAGAATACGCGTGTGAAAACAACCATTCCATCATGATGCTGATAAAAATAGCCGATGATATTATTCTTTTTACTGGGGACATTGAACGTGAAAGAGAACAAGCGTTTAATGAGGATCTATCGATGGTGACCATGCTTAAGGTTGCGCATCACGGTTCAAGAACCTCATCCAACACTGTCTTTTTAGAGCAAATTCAAGCACGCGATGCGCTCGTCAGCGCTCACCGACGTAATCGTTTTGACCATCCCCATCAGGAAACGTTGGATCGCTTGAAACATCAAAACATGACAATTCACCGAACCGATCAAGAAGGAACGATTTTCTTTAACTACTATTTTGGAAATCGCATAAAAAAAACACCTTATCAGCCCTAGAATATGATAAAATGGTAATGTTAGGATAAGAGGTGATTGCCATGGATGAGAAAGTCGTGCTTTTTTATGGGGAAGATTCTTTTTACATCAAAAGTAAAATAAACCAAGTGATTAAAAAATATGACTTGGATGAATACAATACAAGTTTTTATGATATGGATGAAGTGCTTGTGCAAGAAGCCATAAATGACGCGATGACTATTCCGTTTATGAGTGAACAAAAAGTTATTATCTGCCAAAACGCACGTTTTTTAGGCACTGAAAAAGAAAAGAAATCATTGAATCATGACCTTGATGCGCTGGCGGCTTACATACAAAATCCAACCGATGAAACCATTTTTATCGTTGCGGCACCAGTCCCGAAACTGGATGAGCGCAAAGCCATCGTAAAATTGTTTAAGCAACACAAAACGGTTGAATGCAAACTAAAGTCATCACAAGACCTAGCGTCGTGGGCGAAGCGTCAAGTTGGCAATATGTCGATGCGTATTGATGATGATGCGTTAGACGAATTTATTCGCCGCGTTGCCCATAGCACAGAGTTTGCGTATCTTGAAATGCGAAAGCTTTTGCTTTATGCCGATGATTTCGATCGTATCGATAAAGCTACCATTGATAAAGTCATCACGAAAAACATTGAAGATAATGTCTATGAGATAACCAATGCGTTACTTAAACGTGATCATCAAAAAGCGTTACGCGTTTATCATGATCTCATTTTATACAGTGAAGACCCTTTGCGTATTTTATCGACAATCGTGAATAAGTACCGCGAGATGTTGCATGTACGCTTACTGCTTGACCAAGGCAAAAATCAAAGTGAAATTCAAGAGCACTACCGCGTATCGAGTGGTCGCGCTTATTACATGGTTCAAAATGCGAAGACGGTATCGCTGGATCAACTGAAAGACCATCTCAAGCATCTTGAGCGTCTTGATTACCACATTAAAACTGGACGTGTTGATAAAAAAGTTGGCCTTGAACTCTTTATTTTGAGCACATAAAAAGCCTCATGTCTGAGGCTTTTATATTGGGTAAAAAAAAGCCGTGCATTGTTTGCACGGTTTTCTATTAAAGTTCGTTAATCATTTTTGCTAAACGTGAGCGGTGTCTAGCCACATAGTTTTTATGGAAGATTCCTTTGTTTTGTGCTTTATCAAGTTTCTTGTTTGCGGTTGCGAAAGCTTCTAAAGCTTTATCTTTATCGTTTGCTTCAACGTGTTGTTCAACTAGGTTGATTGCGCGGTTTAGACTTGATTTAAGCATGACATTTGCATTACGACGCTTTTCATCGGTCTTAGCGCGTTTAATTTGTTGTTTTGAGTTTGCCATTTTTTCCACCTCCGTATCTCATAAGCGTTTATATTGTATCAAATAGAACTTCAAAAAGCAACAATTATTACACTTGTTGAACATAATACGTGTGCTTTTTGTTTGGTTTTGTTATAATACGTTCGAGGTGATTTGATGCCAGAGATAAAATTAGGAATTGACCATGTATTTACGGTCGTTCGCATTGAACAAGATCAATATGTTATTCAACGTGATAAAGTCACGTTACCCCTAAAAAAAGACGATGCCACCACGCCCCTAAAACAAGGTGAAAAAGTGGCGGTTTTCGTGTACATGAATCAACAAAAACGCTTAGCAGCAACGATGAAAAAACCAAAGATTGATTTATACCGTGCTGACCTTGTTGAGGTTGTTGAAGTTAAACACGGACTTGGTGTGTTCGTGGATATCGGACTGGATAAAGATATGCTTGTTTCCCGTGATGATTTGCCTGTGATGAAAAAGCAATGGCCACACATTGGAGATCATTTGTTTTGTTATTTAAAAACCGGCAGAAACCAGATGACTGCACGCTTAGTTAGTCGCTTTAAAATGCTTGATTATTTTACCCCTGAGACAGCACTGGAAACCGGTGAAAAAGTTGAAGCCTATGTTTTTAATTTAACCGAGGAAGGCTTAGTGCTTTATACCACAGAAGGCCATGAACTTTTTGTTTATTATAAACACGCACGTAAAGAACACCGTTTAGGTGAAACACTTGAAGTAACGGTGACGATTAAAAAAGATGACTTCCATTACAACGCCACGCTAATTGAACAAAAAGAAATCATGATTGATGATGATGCAGCACGTATACTGGCGTATCTTGAAACGTTAGACGATGGCATGACGCCTTTGCATGATAAGTCATCACCCGAAGCAATATTTGAAGCGCTTCACATGTCGAAAGCGGCGTTTAAACGCGCGTTAGGAAGCCTTTATAAGGCAGGTTACGTCCGTTTAGATAAAGATCAAACGGTATTAATTAAAAAAGATTGATTTTAACGCTGTTGTTTACTATAATAGCGTTAGATTTTTAATGATGGTGATAGAATGGGAAGAAAATTTGAAGTACGCAAAGCATCAATGATGAAAACGGGTTTGCAAAAGAGCAAACTCTATTCGCGCTTTGGCAAAGAGATTTACGTGTGCGCACGTAATGGTGGCACAAACGTAGAGTCCAATTTGGCTTTGAAGCGTCTTATTGAACGCGCTAAAAAAGAACAAGTACCAATGGATATCATTACCCGAAATGTTGATAAAGCTGCCCAAAGTGGTGGGGAGTCTTATTCGCTTGAACGTTATGAAGGCTTTGGGCCCTCAGGAAGTGCGTTTATTATTGATACCTTAACGGACAACGTAAACCGTACCGTAAGTGAAGTCCGAAACTGCTTTACGAAAATTGGGTCAAAAATGGGTGTAAGTGGATCCGTTGAACATATGTTCGAACACCTATCCCGTCTGCGTTTAAAAGGCGCCAATGAAGAAGAAGTGTTTGAAGCGTTGCTTGAGGCAGATATCAATGTGATTGATATTGAACTCGATGATGACGATGTCTTAGTCACGGGCGAAGGCTATGACCTTGATAAGCTCGAATTGGTTGTGACTGACCTTGATGGTGTCAGCATTGATCACTCGGAGTCTGGGTGGTATGCCCATGAAACGGTCACCCTTGATGGAGAAGCGCAAGTGCTCTACGAAAAGTTTATGAAACTCATCAACGAGGTTGATGATGTACAACATGTTTATCACAATATAGATGAATAAAACTCTTAACTGAGTTTTTTTCATGGTTGGATGTGATGCAATGAAGAAGTTATTATGGATTACATTGAGTTATTACTTTATCCAAGGGATTATCCACAACTTGGGCCATGTGGTAACGCCATTGTATGTAGAAACGAATGAAATTCCTCGTTATATGTTTGGTTTTTTCTTTTCCGCAATGAGTCTTGGACTTGTCGTTGGTGCGCCAATTTGGGGGATTTTAGGCGATATGAAGAAGAAGCGTTTGTTTGTCGTTATTGGTCTGCTTGGCTATAGCGTAGGGCAAGTGCTTTTTGTCAGTACAACCAACCTTGTCTTAATGACGCTATTTCGTTTTTTAGCTGGATTTAGTGTATCGGCGGCCGTGACACTGCTTTTGTCGCATGTTATTGCCCTTTCCCCGAAACTTGAGCGCACCAAGTATTTGTCGATGAGTGCGGCCTTACTTGCGCTAGGGACGACGTTTGGGTATCTAATTGGTGGTGTTTTAGGGGATTATATGCTTGTTGAGGTGTTTTATATCCAAGCACTGGTAAATGGCTTATATGCCTTGTTTGTCTTTGTCACGATGAAAGAACCTATCCAACGCGCAATCACGCAGAAAGGGCACTTTTTTGCGCATGTTAAAGAAGCGACAAAAATGGATGCTTCGCTGTTGATGTTTTTGCTAGCGCTGACGCTTGCTACCATGGCAGCGACAAATTTAACGCGCTATGTTGATGCCTACATTACGCTAGACTTAGGCCGTTCAACAAGTACCCTTGGTGTCTTTGTCATGGCAACAGGGCTTGTTGGTATTGCTACAAACATCATTATTGTTCCATTAATTGCAAAACTTAGAAAAGATTTGTGGTTTATGAAATGGATTCAACTGATCAGTGCCATTATTGTGTTTATCGTTTTCAGAAGCCAACAGGTTATGCTTATGCTTTATACGTTATACATGGGTTATATTGTGTTGAAATCGATTTTCCAACCCCTGGAACAAAACTATATTTCGCTGAATGCACGCGATGAAAAATATGGATCGATTATGGGGGTTCGACAAACGTTTTTCTCGATTGGGATGGTTTTAGGGCCGCTTATGGCTGGGTTTATTTACGACTATAATCCGATTCGTGTGTTTGATGTATCGGCACTGATGTTTGTGCTTGCGTTTGCGCTTCTAATTTTAAGTCAGAATGCGCTTAAAAAAGAACATGGAAAGCTAGAACATTTAACGCCGTCACGCCTAGAAGCGAGTGAATATAAAGCGTCGCCATAAGATGTTTATGATTGTTGTTGATAGGCGATTATGGTATAATGTTTTTTGAGAGGTGAAGGCATGAATCTACCGAATAAATTAACAGTATTACGTGTTTTAATCATTCCAATTATGGTTATTCTTTATTACGTTGATCCGGCAAGACTCGTGTTCAATGTATACAGTATAACGATTTTTGGACTCTTTATTGTGGCCAGTTTTACCGATTTTTTAGATGGCTATCTGGCGCGTAAAAATGGTGAAGTGACAACCTTTGGAAAATTTCTTGATCCATTAGCGGACAAACTCTTGGTGATGTTTGCGTTGCTCATGTTACAAGATATTGGAATGATTCCGATGTGGATTGTGCTGGTTGTCTTATCAAGAGAGTTTATTGTCACCGGCATTCGTTTAGTCGCGAGCAGCGAAGGAAAAGTAATTGCTGCAGGTAACCTTGGAAAATACAAGACCGCATCAACGATGCTTGCGTTGATTGTTTTGCTTACATTACCTGCATCCGGCGAATTGCTTTATCTTATCGGTAAAGGGTTACTTTATCTTGGGGTAGCGCTAACGATTGTATCTGGGTTTGAGTATTTTATTCATAATAAAGATAGTGTATTACAATCAAAATAAAAAAAAGAAATCGAAACATCAAAACGTATTATAGACTTGAATAGGAGGCGTTATCATGGCAAAAGATGATCGTAAAAAAGCGATAGATCTCGCAATGAAAGATATTGAAAAAGCACATGGAAAAGGGGCAATTATGTTGCTTGGTGCCGATGCGGGTACACGCAACATGGACAAAATCTCAAGTGGTTCACTCGCGCTTGATCAAGCCTTAGGTATCGGTGGGTACCCTAAGGGGCGAATTATTGAAATCTACGGACCTGAATCATCAGGAAAAACTACGTTTGCGCTCCATGCGATCGCTGAAGCACAGCGCGCTGGTGGATACGCAGCATTTATTGATGCCGAGCATGCGCTTGATCCGAAATACGCAAAAAACCTAGGGGTTGATATTGATAATTTAATTATCTCGCAACCGGATACAGGGGAACAAGCGTTAGAGATTACGGAAGCACTTATTCGTAGCAATGCGATTGATATTGTGGTTATTGACAGTGTCGCAGCCCTTGTCCCTGAAGCGGAGATTCGTGGCGACATGGGAAGCAGCCATGTTGGCTTGCAAGCACGCTTAATGAGTCAAGCGATGCGTAAGCTATCGGGTGCGATTAGTAAGTCCAATGCGATTGCGATTTTTATCAATCAAATTCGTGAAAAAGTTGGTGTGATGTTTGGAAATCCTGAAACAACATCCGGTGGACGTGCGCTTAAGTTTTATTCAAGTATCCGCATCGATATTCGTCGTGGTGAACAATTAAAAATTGGCCAAGAAGCGATTGGAAACCGCACCCGTGTTAAAGTGGTTAAAAATAAGGTTGCTCCACCGTTTAAAACGGCGGAAGTCGATCTTGTGTATGGGATTGGTATTTCACGTACCGGGGAGATTATTGACCTCGCAGTTGAGTATGATTTGATTAAAAAGAGTGGGTCATGGTTCTCTTACAATGACGAGAAAATTGGACAAGGTCGCGAGAATGTGAAGAAGTATTTGGAAGAAAACGAAGAACTTCTTAATACGTTATCCGATGCGATCCGTGAGAAATTAGCTATCTAAGGCAAAAAGCGTGTTTTATGAACACGCTTTTTTTATTGCAGAAAGCATGGGATTACAAGTAATATTCATTGACTTAAAGCAGGGTCGTCATGTATAATGAAACAGTAAAACTTTTCATCTACTCATTGAAATGGACTATAAATTAGTATATATATGAACGAAAAAAACGAATATGAAACGGAGGCATTAATATGGAACCCCTTGTATTAATCATCTCCGGTTTGCTTTTATTAACAATCGGTATCGTGGCTGGTGTAGTCATTCGTGCCGTTGTTGTTGAACAAGGCTTTGAAAAATCTCGTGAACAAGCGAAAAAAATCGTTGATGAAGCAGTAAAATCATCAGAACAAGCGAAAAAACAAACCCTTCTCGAAACGAAACAAGAAATTCATAACTTACGATTAGACCTTGATAAAGAAATAAAAGAACGCAAGAATGAAATTTCAAATCAGGAGAGTAAATTGATCCAACGCGAACAAGTGTTAGATAACCGTTCGCAAAATTTCGATAAACGTGAACAGAATCTTGATCGTAAAGAAGAGGCGCTTGAACAGAGAAAGAAAGCTTTAGAAGATAAAGATAGCAAACTTGAGAGTTTGATTGAAGAACAAAATCAACGCTTACAAGAAATTGCCCAAACATCTGTAGAAGAGGCACGTGAATTAATTTTCAACCGAGTAGAAGAAGAGATGACTCACGAAATTGCCCAATACATTAAAGATGAAGAAGAAACGGCAAAACATGAAGCGGACAAAAAAGCTAAAGATATTTTAGCCCTTGCATTACAAAAATATGCACAAGATGTAACGAGTGAACGTACTGTCAGTGTCGTAAACTTACCAAATGATGACATGAAAGGTCGTATTATCGGCCGCGAAGGACGAAACATTCGCACTATTGAAGCGTTAACTGGGGTCGATTTAATTATCGATGATACACCAGAAGCTGTCGTACTAAGCGGGTTTGACCCAATTCGTAGAGAAATTGCCAAACGCGCTATTGAAACATTGGTTAGTGATGGTCGAATCCATCCGGGAAGAATTGAGGAAGTCGTCGAAAAATCACGCGAAGAAATTGATCGTTTTATTAGGGATAAAGGGGAAGAAGCCGTCTTTGAAGTCGGTATAGGTAAAGTCCATCCAGATTTAGTTAAACTCCTTGGACGTTTACACTTTAGAACCAGTTACGGACAAAATGTCCTTAGACACTCTGTAGAATGTGCATTCTTAGCAGGCAAAATGGCCGTTGAGATTGGTGAAGATGAAATTTTGGCGAGACGCGCTGCATTAATCCATGATATTGGAAAAGCCGTTGACCATGAAATAGAAGGCTCACATGTTGAAATTGGTGTTAACATTGCCAACCGATACAAAGAACCACTAGCCGTGATCGATGCAATTAAATCCCATCATGGAGAAGTTGAAGCGAAAACAGTTATTGGTGTTTTAGTTGCGGCTGCCGATGCGTTAAGTGCTGCCCGCCCTGGTGCGCGTAGCGAATCACTTGATTCATACATTAAACGTCTAGAGCAACTCGAAACCATTTCAACCGATTTCCCTGGTGTCGATCAAGCGTATGCCATTCAAGCAGGACGCGAAGTCCGAGTGCTTGTTAAACCGGACCAAATTGATGACGTGCTTGCGCATAAACTTGCACGCGATATTAAACAAAAAATTGAAGAGGAACTCTCTTACCCTGGTACCATCAAAGTCACGGTTATTAGGGAAACACGAGCTCAAGATGTTGCAAAATAACCCAGAGCCTTCCGAACTCGGAAGGCTTTATCCTTTTTGAGGTGAGACGGCATGGAGTACTACGATTTATTTGATAAAAACGGCAACAGACTTGATAAACATGTCCCAAGAGGCGCCCAACTTAACAAGGGTGAATACTTTAAAGTCATTCATGTTTGGATTGAAAACCAAGCGGGTGAATTCTTAATTCAACAACGCGCAAAAGATAGCGATCCAATCCCTTATCAATGGGGCATTACTACCGGATTAGTCAATGTTGGCGAAACCCCGAAAAAGGCAGCATCACGTGAAGTTGAAGAAGAAGTCGGACTCGCGATTGATGGGAACGCGTTAACCAAACTTGATGTGATCACAAGTTCTCGTGGAAAATACAACACCATAACCTATGTGTATTACCACCAAACCACCAAATCAATCGACTGCTTTACGCCGAACCCTGCGGAAGTAAAAGCCGTAAAATATGTGGATTTTGAGACCATTCAAACGATGATTGAAAAGAAGACATTTTGGGATTATCCCTTCTTGTTAAATGATAAAGACTATTTTAAAGTCCTAGAAAGAAGATTGCGATGAAAATATTAGTGATAGGTGACATCTACGGCAAAAAAGGGTTAGACGCCTTAAAGAAATTTTTGCCAGAAATCAAACGTGACACCAATTACCATTTGCTTATTGTGAATGGTGAAAACCTTGCCGATGGGTTAGGGATTCGTGAGGCCGATTACAAGGAGTTAATGAATCTTGGCGTGCATGCAGTGACCCTTGGCAACCACAGTTTCTCAAAACAGGAATTGTTTACGTTTATCAACGACGCAAACATCGTCCGTCCGGCCAATTATCCTGAAAAAACGCCTGGAAAATCAGTTTTGATGATTAACTTTAATGACAAAAAAATTGCCGTCATTAACATCATGGGTCAAATCTTTATGCATGACCCTTTAAGCGATCCATTTACCACGCTTGATCAGCTTTTAGAAACCGTTGAAGCAGATGAGATTATTGTCGATGTCCATGCTGAAGCAACCAGTGAAAAGTTAGCCATCGCGCATTACCTTGATGGTCGCGTCACCGCGGTGCTTGGAACGCACACCCATGTACAAACCAACGATGCCATGACCTTGCCTAAAGGGACACTTTACATTACGGATTTAGGCATGACCGGTTCAAAATACGGCATACTTGGCGCAGATAAAGACCTCGTCATGGAACGCTTTTTGACCAAAATGCCTGTGCGATTAAGACCGCATAAAGGCAAAGAACTACAACTTAATGGTGTTTTACTCGATTTAGTCCAAAAGCGTATAAACATCATCCATAAATCTGACTAGATAAGGTGATACTGTGTCAAAAAAATATGATCAATACTTCAAAAAGCCCTCAATAAAAGAGGCGCGAAAACGCAAAACCACCACCACCGAAATACTTGATTTAGACCAATTAGTGAACATCAAAAACATCGGTGCTGGAAAGCATTATTTACTTATGACTTACGGGTGTCAAGGCAACGAAGCGGATTCTGAAACCATGAAAGGAATCTTTGAACGTTTAGGCTTTGAAGCAACGACCGATGAAAGCCGTGCCGATATCATTATTTTAAACACATGCGCGATTCGCGAAAACGCCGAAAACCGTATTTTTGGTGAACTCGGACGTTTAAAACAATACAAACGCACCAACCCCGATCTCATTTTAGGCGTTGCGGGATGCATGCCACAAGAAGAACGCGTCGTCGATAAACTCTTAGAAAGTTATCCCTATGTCGACCTTATTTTTGGAACCCATAACATCCATAAACTGCCAGCCTACTTAGAAACAGCACTTTACGGAAAAGAACGCGTCATTGAGGTCTTTAGTGACGAAGGTCAAATCATCGAAAACCTACCCAAAATACGTGACCATAAATACAAAGCCTTTGTGAATATTATGTACGGGTGTGATGAATTTTGTACGTATTGTATTGTGCCCTACACACGCGGGAAAGAACGCTCTCGCTCACCCAAACACATCATCAACGAAGTCAATGAACTCGTGCGAGAAGGCTATAAAGAAGTGACCTTACTCGGTCAAAATGTCAACTCATACGGCCGTGATTTTACCGATCAGTCGTATACATTCTCAAACCTTCTAAAAGATTTGCAAAAAACCGACATGGCGCGCATTCGATTTACCACATCGCATCCCAAAGATTTTGATGAAGAAACGGTAAACGTTTTGGCAACAGCCAAAAACCTGATGCCACATATTCATTTACCTGTTCAATCAGGCAGCAACAAAGTTTTGAAAAAAATGAACCGTAAATACACCAAAGAATCCTACCTTGCGTTAGCCGAAAGCATTTACACGCATATTCCTCACGCCTCACTTACGACCGATATTATTGTCGGCTTCCCCGGTGAAACGGAAGAAGACTTCGAAGAAACGCTTGATTTAGTTAAACAGGCAAACTTTGAAGGCGCATTTACCTTTATTTTTTCTGCGCGTGAAGGCACGCCTGCTGCGCGTTATGAAGACCATACAAGCATGGAAGACAAAAAACGTCGTCTTCAAACCTTGAATAAAGAAGTGAATGCCGGCTATCTACGTGGCAATCAACGTTTTGAAAACAAAACCGTCAATGTTTTAGTTGATGGTGTAAGCAAAAACAATAAAGCCATCTTAGCTGGGTACAGTGAACACTATAAACTCGTTAACTTTAAAGGTGATGAATCCTTAATTGGTCAAATCGTCAAAGTTAAAATAACCGAAGTAAAAACATGGTTTTTGAAAGGTGAACTTAATGAAAACACTTGATAAATTGATTGAATACTTAGAAAATGATGAAGCCATCATTGCATTTAAAAAGTTAGAATCGAAGGTGTTGGAAAATCCTGTGTATCAAGAAAAATACCAAGAAGTCATGAATAAACAAAAGCGTATGGTCAATGCGCGTGAAATACGTCCGGATACATTTAAGCAAGCAGAGCAAGACTATCAAGCGGCGTTAGACGCATTAAGCACTTACCCGATTGTGCATCAATATCTCGAACTTCAAGAGGAAATCAACACCAAAATTCAGATGATTAGTCAGTTAATTGAAACCGTAATTAACAAACCTTTCAACGAAAGTTGAGAGGTTTTTAAATACTGGGAAACTGCTTAATAAAAAGATTTCCCTTGAATTAGAATTGACCTTCGGCTATAATAAAATTAACGTAAATAGAGGAGTGGTTTTGATGGCAAAAAGCATTGTTGGACAAGAAGATACAATTTATCTCTATTCGAAAAAGGTAAAAATATCAAAACTCATTGATTCGTTTGTGGTTATTCCAGCGAGCGAAATTGTAAAATATTTAAAAAACAAAGAGTTGTATTTACCCAATTATATTCATAAAGCACTGATTCGTAAAAACATCGCCCCAATTATCGCGAATGCCGATAACGACGATAAGTTTTCGGATGAAATGAAGCATCGCTTGAAGTGGTTTGATGATTACACGATTTTTCAACTTGAACGCTTAGCTGAAAGCTATCGCATTGAAATTAATGTGTCCGAATACAAGAAAGATTTTTGGGATATTGTGATTCGCCACCGTAGCGAACTCGGCATCAACAACCTCGAGTTTGTTAAACTTCAAAACTTAACCATGAAATACCAAAAATCAAAAGTTGAATCGTATGCCCAACTTCAAAAAGAACTCGGTCAGATTTATTTTGAACCAAAAGGTTATTTTGAAGGCTGCCGTGTCGAAGAAGCCAAAGAAGTCTTAATCAACTCAACGACACTCACAGACATTCGTGAACTCGGAAAAAAATACGACATTGAAATTCCTCGTCGAATTAATAAAAAGCAATTAATTGACATTATTGCGCTTAAACTTGATTTATCCGAGTCGGATCAAGAAGAACTCGGGAAACAATCGATTTTAGAACTTGAACGTTACGCGAAAAAACGTCAAGTCAGTATCTCAATTGAACTGAAAAAAGGCGATATGATTGAGTATATTTTGCTTAAACGCCAACAACCACGTCGCCCAGCGCAAGAAGAAAGCCTTAAGATTTTTGAAGGCATGAACATTGAGTCCTATCTTTATGATCAAAAATTTGAAGAAATAACCCATAAATACAATGTGCTTAAAAAGAAACGTCAGCGCACGGTTCGCAATCTGATTATTCTGATTATTCTTGTCGGTGCTGCTTTGGCTACGTTTTACATGCAAACACAATAAAGTATCGAGGTGTCCGCCATGACGATCAACAAAGATGATTACACCCCAATGATGCAGCAATACTTAACCATCAAAGAAGACTATAACGATGCTATAGTCTTTTTTCGACTTGGGGACTTCTATGAAATGTTCTTTGAAGACGCGTATTTAGCCAGTCGTGAACTGGAAATTCAATTGACGGCCCGTGATGCAGGTGCAAAAGAACGTGTGCCGATGTGTGGGGTTCCACACCACGCCGCGGAAGCCTATTTAAATCGTTTAGTGGAAAAAGGCTATAAAGTTGCGATCTGCGAACAAGTCGAAGCGGCCGGTCAAGGCAAAAAACTTGTGAAACGCGATGTTGTCCGTATTGTAACCCCAGGCACCAACATTGATGAACCCAATGCCGGTGAAATCTATCTTGGAGCGATTGGATTAAGCGCCTACTTTTACACGATTAGTTACGCCAACATATCAACCGGTGAACTCGCTGCGCTTAAAGTACCAAAAGACATGAATGCCCTCATCAACGAACTCTCAGCAATCCCATTAAAAGAACTGATTGTTAGTCATCAGTTTGATTTATCGTATATCCAACACTACGCCGATCATGAAGGCATCACCCTTTCGATTCATCGCGATACCGATATTGATCCGGTGTTTCATAAATTAGTGACCGAGCTTCCAACCGATGAAGAACAAAAAACGACCAAACGGCTATTAAGTTATGTGTTAAAAACCCAGAAACGTGCGCTTATGCACATGAAAAAAGCCGAACACATCGAAGCGACGCGCACGATGAAAATGGATGCGAACACCATCCGTAGTCTAGAATTGACACGTACAACGCGACAAAATCAAGAAAATGGCTCACTCTTTTGGCTTTTAAACCACACCAGCACGGCGCTTGGTGCGCGTTACTTGAAAAAGCAGCTCTTACGACCACTGATCAATAAAGATATACTCAATAAACGATATGATTTTATCGATGCGTTAAACAAAGAATTTATCGTAAAAAACGAACTCCAAGATTTGCTTAAAAATGTCTACGATCTTGAACGCATTGTTGGGCGTATTTCCTATGGCAACACCAACGGAAAAGATTTATTACAACTCCGTAAGAGTTTATCGATTTTACCGGATTTTAAACGGCTCTTAAATGACCTTGATTTAACGTATGCACGTTTCCTAAGTGAATCAATTGATCGTTTAGACAAAGTGCATGACCTTCTAAATAAAGCCTTACTCGATGAACAGCCGCTCACGATCCGCGAAGGAAACATGATCAAAGATGGCTACCATAAAGAACTCGACGAACTTAAAGATATTCATTTGAATGTGAAAGACTTTTTAACTCAATTCGAAGCGGAAGAACGTGAAAGAACAGGCATTAAAAAGCTGAAAATAGGCTATAATCGTGTCTTTGGCTATTACATTGAAATTCCCAAAGGAAGTGTTGAACGCGTCAAAGATGAGTTTGGCTATAACCGAAAACAAACCTTAGCCAATGCGGAACGCTATATCACGGAAACCTTAAAAGAAAAAGAACAGATAATTTTATCAAGCGAAGAAAAATCAGTTCAACTCGAATATGAGCTTTTCTTAGAACTGCGTGATTATATTCGCGACTTTATTCCTCAAATTCAAAAAAATGCAGAACTAATCAGTGAAATTGATATGTTTTTAGCTCTATCAACGATCAGCGAAAATGAACGCTTTATTCGCCCGACCTTAATTGATGACCACGCAATACGCATCAAAGAAGCGCGTCACCCAGTAGTTGAAAAAGTCCTTGACGAGGTCTTTATTCCTAACGATATCATCTTAGAAGGAACCACGGATATTGCGCTCATCACTGGGCCGAATATGAGTGGTAAGTCGACATATATGCGCCAACTGGCAATCATTGCAATCTTAGCGCAAATTGGTTCGTTTGTTCCAGCCAAAGAAGCCCAACTACCACTGTTTGATCAGTTGTTTACGCGCATTGGATCTAGCGATGATTTAATCAGCGGAAAATCTACCTTTATGGTTGAAATGCTTGATGCCAACCACGCCATCCAAAACGCCACAAAAAACTCTCTGATCTTATTTGATGAAATTGGTCGTGGAACCTCAACCTATGATGGTCTTGCCATTGCGCAGGCAATCATTGAGTATATCCATCAAAAGATTGGATGTAAGACACTCTTTTCAACGCACTATCATGAACTCACACACCTTGAAGAAAACTTAGAGCGCCTTAAAAACATCCACGTTGCTGCAAAAGAACAAAATGGCAAAATCATCTTTTTGCATCAAGTCCGTGAAGGACGTGCGGATAAGTCTTATGGTATTAATGTGGCTTCACTCGCAAAGCTTCCAAGTTCCTTGATTAAACGCAGTGAGAAAATTCTTGCCTCACTTGAAAAAAATGGGTCAGCACCTGACTTTAATTTATTTAGTTTAACCCAAGAAGAAACGACGGAAACTAACGAGGAACCACATCTCTATGCAGACCTTTTTGATGAACTTGAGCATCTAGACCTTGATGCGATGAAACCAATTGAAGCCTTAAATGCACTCTATGAACTCAAACAAAAACTAAAGAATAGGAAGTAAACGCGATGAACGACACAATAAAAAACAACAAAAAAGCTTGGGAAGAAGCGTTTGATCAAAGTTCAGTTAAGTTTAAACAATCAATGAAACAGCGCTTAAAAGAAAACCCGAAAAGCATTATTTCTCCGTACCTCTCGCCTCAACTCGAAGAAGCTGGAAAAAACGGTGGACGTTTAGCGCATTTTTGTTGCAATAATGGCCGCGAAACGTTGGCGTCGTTAGCCTTTGGCTTTACTGAAGTAAAAGGCATAGATATTGCTGAAAACATGGTACGGTTTGGGAATGAAGTTGCCCATGAATTATCGCTAAACGCGAGCTTTGAAGCAAACAATATATTGGCCTTAACCCCACCAGACAAACTCTATGATGTGGCGCTCATTACCGTTGGGGCATTATGTTGGTTTGACAACCTTGAAGGATTCTTTAAGGTTGTGGCGTCTTGGGTGAAAAAGGATGGAATCCTTCTAATCGAAGAAGGGCATCCTGTTCAAAACACGCTTGCCACAAAAAGCGAAGAAGGATACAACAAGGACTATCCTAAAAATATTGTTTATGACTATTTTAGGAAAGCGCCATGGGTCGAAAATAAAGGCATGGGCTACATGACTGATCAGGACTATAAATCAGAACCATTTACAAGTTATACCCATCCCATGATGGATATCTTAAATGGAATGATTGCATCTGGGTTTCAGTTAAAAAAACTTGAAGAAATCCCAGTATGCCAAGGCAATATGATGACTGAATTAAATCATCAAGGCATTCCGCTTAGTTGCGTAATCGTCGCACAAAAACAATAAAATAGTAAGTAAAGGTGGTGAAAGCATGGGGAAGATCATTCAACTGGATGAAGCCTTATCGAATATGATTGCTGCAGGTGAAGTTGTTGAAAATCCAGCAAGTGTTGTTAAAGAACTCACGGAAAATGCACTGGATGCAGAGAGTGATCAAATCGACATACAACTCACCGATTATGGCTTGAAAAGCATAAAAATCATTGATAACGGTCAAGGGATGGACAAAGACGATCTTTTGATGGCTTTTAAACGTCACGCGACCAGCAAAATAAAAACGCACCACGATCTTTACCACATTGCTTCACTCGGTTTTCGCGGGGAAGCACTCCCGAGTATTGCGAGTGTCTCTGAAATGGTGATTGAATCCTCAGACGGCACCACGACCGCCCGCAAATTGACGCTAAAAAATGGTCACGTGATCGAGGATACACTTGGCACGGTGAAACAAGGAACCATCATCACTGTGAAAAACCTCTTTTATAACACGCCAGCCCGCCTTAAACACCTGAAAAGTGAACAACGCGAACTGGCTTACATTGTCGATTACGTTAATAAAATGGCCTTGTCTCATCCTGAAGTACGGTTCACCATAAGCCATAACAAAAAAACCTTATTCAAGACGCACGGTGATGGTGATATTCTTAAGATATTGCATCACATTTACGGGTCTGAAATTGCCAAAGAAATGCTCGAGTTTGAGGGAAAAAATAGTTACTTTAACATTCGTGGGTTTGCCTGCAAACCTGCCTTTACCCGTTCAACTCGTCAACACATGAGTCTTATTTGTAATCAGCGCATGATTAAAAACAATCGTGTCTTAACCGCTATTTTGGATGGGTATAGAACGTATTTACCGGTTCAAAAATACCCGATTGTTTATCTGTCGGTTCAAGTAGACCCATTGTTAATTGATATCAATATTCACCCGCAAAAACTTGAAATTAAATTTACCGAAGAACACAGTTTGCTGACGTTGATTAAAAACACCATTGAAACCCGACTGCGTGATGCGTACTTAGTGCCTAAGGTAAAAAAAGAAGATAAAGCTGAACCAAACCAAACCAAGATGCGCTTTTCAAACACGCCGGCTGAAGAGAAAAAGCATACCTATGAAGTTGAACCTGTTGATTTAAGTTCAGAAGAACCTACAGATGCGTTAAATCCGCTACCCAAAGATCATCGACGTCTTCCAGAGATGGAATACATTGGGCAGTACGCCGGAACGTATTTGCTTTTTCAAGGCGATGAAGGCCTATACCTTGTCGACCAGCACGCCGCCGCTGAACGGATTCGCTATGAACGCTACTATGAGGCGATGCGTCAAGATGATTTTACCCGTAAACCGTTGCTTGTTCCAATACAGGTGCATTTATCAAATGAAGAAAATATTGGGTATCAATCCATTAAAGATACACTCCATGATTTCGGTCTAAAAACCCGCCTAACGAGTTCAAATGAAGTCGTCATCGAATCGGTGCCTTCGTGGTTTTATGAAGGTGAAGAAGAAGCGTACGCTGAAACGATGATTCGTAAGCTGTTAAACGACGACGATCTATCCATTGGTGTGATGATTGATCAGTTGTCTAAAGATTTAGCTTGTAAGCATTCGATTAAAGCGAATAAATACATCACGCGTGATGAAGTTCACACGTTAATGCGAGACCTTGAACAACAAAACAACCCCTATACCTGTCCTCATGGACGCCCAACCCTGATTCATTTTACCGAACATGAAATTGAACGTCTCTTCAAGAGGATTCAATCATGATTGTTGTTATTGTTGGACCAACAGGGGTTGGAAAAACCGCATTATCCCTTGCACTTGCAAAAACATACAACACCGAGATTATTTCAGGGGATAGTGTTCAAATCTATCGCGGCATGAACATCGGAAGCGCAAAAGTCACGAAAGAAGAAACCAAAACCATTCGCCATCATCTCATTGATGAACGCCTGCCAAATGAGCCGTTTTCGGTGGCGGAGTATCAAACACGTGTGCGTGAACTCATTGACACCTTCACGCAGAAAAACCAGCTACCACTGATTGTTGGGGGCACTGGTTTTTATATAAAAAGTGTCTTGCATGACTTTAATTTTGAAGGTTCTCACCGTCCAGAATCCTTTGATGAACAGTATGATGATTACGACAATGAATCGCTTTTTACACTCCTTGAAAAGGCAGACTATGAAGCCACTAAAAAGATTCATCCCAATAACCGTAAGCGTGTGATTCAAGCTTTGTACCGTGCTTCACAAGGTGTCCCAAGAAGCGAACAAAACAATGAAGATGAATCGCTTTACGACTATCTTATTATAGGGCTTACCATGCCAAGAGAAAAACTCTATGAACGCATTAATCAACGCGTGGATCAAATGGTTGAAGATGGGCTCGTCGATGAGGTTAGGCATCTATACGATACCTATGGTGAAACACAAAGTTTAAGTGCGATTGGCTATAAAGAACTGATTGGGTATTTCCGAGGGTTTTACAGTTTAGAAACGGCCATTGCCTTAATCAAAACGAATACACGTCGCTACGCGAAACGTCAATACACCTATTTTAATAATCAACTTGATGTGACGTGGATTGATGTCGATCTTAATCATTTTGATGATGTGATTTCACAAGCAAAAGCACTTATTGCTCAAAAAAAGCACGAATAATCGTGCTTTTTTTTTGTTAGTCCGTTTCGGTTTTGGGTTCTGTTTCTTCATCCGTATCGGTTAAATCATCTAATGCATCTTTTACACGCTTTGCAAGCCCGTAAAGCTTATCTTTAGGGATGCTGCAAATTGCGACGCGTAAGCCGCCATAAACGTTGACAAAGAAAATATTTAAGGCTTTAAGTTTTAAGTGCAGTTCATTTTTCAGTAAGGCATCGTCAATGCGAATGGTCACAAAGAATCCTTCTTTGTAAGGATAAATCGGTAACCCAACTTCTTTAGCTTCACGCACAAAGATATCACCACGTTCGACAAGCAAGTCGACAAATGTTTGTTTTTCAGCCATGTAGGTAGCTTTAAGTTCAGGGTTCAGCGCGATGTCTGAGAAGACACGCATCCCACCGTTATTGACCGTTGACCACACACCGCGTGCGGTGTTTCCACAGGCGTGTTTCATTTTGATGCGTTGTTCTTCGTTGCTCGAAATAAGCACTTGTGCACCAACACGCATCCCGTAGGCTGTCAATGTTTTTGATGCACTAAAGGTCACAACCGTTAAGACATTATCAGGGAGTTCAGTGAAGCGCTTAAAGATTTTTTTATACGATTCACCTTTTAAATTGAAATCGATGTAGGCAATGTCATGAAGCAAAACAAATGGGCCTTGTTCACTGACTTCTTTGACGACGTCAAGGACACGGTCCCATTCGTCTTCAGTCATTGTATACCCGGTTGGGTTTTGACAAGGGTCGTTAATAAAGGCAAGGACTTTGCCTTGATCATGCATGACTTGTAAACAGGTTTCTTTAAAGGATTCAACGTTAAATACATTGTCTTTAAACAGTGTGTAATTTTTAATCGGTGTACCTTGTTCTTTAGCGATTGTTGTATATGGCCCCCATCCAATATCTGGGTGTATGACGGTTTGTCCACGCGTTAACGTGTTTTTAATTGTACTCGAAAGCGCACCCGTTCCACCAGGCGTGGCAATAATATCGCAGTCAATGTCAAGGTCTACCGATTTAAAGAGCCAGTTTTTAACCGCTTCTTGAAATTCGGGTGGCCCCATGATGCTTGAAGCGTATTTGGCTTTTTGAATATCGTCAACGCGATCAAACGCACGGTAAACTGTATCAAAGGTTAACAGTTTTCCGGTTTCGTCAAAATAGGTACCGAATGCGCCATTAACGACGTGTTCGATGCCGTATTTTTTTGTCGCATCAATAGCACCTTGACTTGCTTCAAATACGGTGTCAATAATTTCTTTATCGTGAACAATGTCACTTACAAATAATTTCATAATCTCGTCACCTCAACTTATGGTTTAAGGCGTTTTTCAATACTCTCGTAAGCCTCTTGCGGCAAGCGGTCACGGTCGTCAAGATTCTTCAAGTATTCAATACGCGATTCCATACGGTTTTTGAATTGGGCTAAATAATCAGCATCGTCAAGTGGCGGGTTAAAGCCTTCGATGTCTGCGTATTCAGTGTTGCTTAATGGGGTAAATGGGTTGTAGCGAATGGTTTTTTCAACAATCGATTCAATGGCACCAAGTGTCACACTTGGTGGTATTTTTTTATCGCCAAAATGGCCGGTATTAATAACGTAACATTCGACGTTGTGGTCTTCAAAGAGTTCTTTGAACTTGGTGTAGTCGTGCGTAAGCGGGTAAAGCCTAAACGGGTTGGCGTAAGGCACCATCGCAAGTTTTGAGGTGTCTGCGCCATGTTCTGCACTTGTGCGTTTGGTTGCAAGGGTCGCACCAAGCGTTGAAGCAAGGTCAGAAGCATTAATCTTAAGCAGTGGTGGTAAGGTATCGTCTTTCATAATCCAGAAAATTGAATTGACTTTTTCATCGAATTTATAGAGACGTTCTGGTGTCCAAAACTTCGATTTAACGGCGCGTCCATTGCCATTGCGGATATCTTCTGTGACTGGAACGATGTAGCCATCTTCATCGCGTGTTACCCCAACGTTTTGGATCGTAAGTAAGAATTTATTGTCTTCTGAGTCGGTTGGGTAGTCTTGAACTTTGTCAAAATAGGATGGTTCTAAACTGACACTGGATGTGTCGGTGTTGTTAATGACAAAGGCATCGTCGTGTAAGACGGTGATGTCGTATTTATCATTGTGTTTTGAATGGGTAATGGTGCTTTTCCCAGACCCGCTTAAGCCAAAGACACTTAAGACGTATGATTTGTTGTTTGGAAGATTAAAGCGTTTTTGACCACCATGGCATGCGGTAAAGCCTTGACGTTGTGCTATGGACCATGCGAGGGTTAGCGTGCCTTTTTTGTGTTCACCAAAGTAACGCATGCCTAAGATACAAGCACAGTTGTGGTCGCGGTCAAACAAGCTAAAGCCTTCTTCAAAGCCTTCAACGAAATAATCAGGATCGGAATAAATGTAGATATCGCCTTCATCGAATGCGTCGCTGTTTTTATACATCTCACGGATCTCATCTTCCAACACTTGGAAGTTAAGCATCCATGAATACAGTGTGTTTTCAAAGCCTTCGGGAATAAGCAGATGCGCCTTAACACTAAAGTCTTTGTCTAAGCCAATGACGCAGGTTGCGTGATACATGGTTGAATAACGTGACTCATAGACGGCATCACGGACGATTTTGCTGTAATGGTCGACGGTATTTTTTTCAACCAATCGACGGGCTTGTGCTTGACGCCCAGTAATGACCCCATCGTTAAAAATCAGCACTTTCGCGTCTTCGGGTAGACCGAGTTCGTCGGCGCGATGAACGGGTAAATCAGATACCACGGTACCGGGTGAATTTTTTGCTAAGTGGTAAGCCTCTTCAAGCGTATTTATTTGAATCACATTGTTACGGTAAAAAGCCGTTTCAATGGTTGTGCGGACACGGTTGAAAAGATGCGGATTTTTAAGGCCGATTTCGCTGCGTTTCAAGTTGCTTTTTGTTGACATAGGGGCTCCTTTCTAACGATAAAAAAGCAGGGGTCTGCTTTTTTATTCGATATTCCACTTGAATTTTTTACGTGCACCAACAAAGTCTTTATGGATGCTGAACATTTTGTTAATACGGCGTTCAGCCATAAGGTTTGCGGCTTTATAGGTTGGAATGCCTTCTTCTTTACTGATTTTGTAAATTTCGGTTAAGCGATCATAAATTTGATTGGTGGTTTGAATCGCGCTAGGTTCGTGGTAACCAATCATTTCATGGTAAACGTTGATGACGCCACCGGCGTTGATGACGTAGTCTGGTGCGTAAAGAATACCGCGTTCATGGAGGACATCTCCATGACGTTCTTCTTTTAAAACGTTGTTTGCGGCACCCGCGATAATCTTACAATCAAGGTCTTCAAGAGATTCATCATTGATGACGGCTCCAATGGCGTTTGGTGAGAAGACGTCGCATTTTTTCTTGAAGATTTTATCGGGTTCAACGTAAGAAGCAAGTGGGTACACTTTTTTAAATTGCTCAATACGGTCTTTGTCAATGTCGGTGAAGTAGATTTTTTTGATGTCGTGTTCTTTTAAGTATTGAACCATTTCTTGAACAACGGCCCCAACACCTTGGAAGGAAATAACAAGTCCATCAAGATTATCTTTTCCAAGTTTTTCTTTGACCGACGCTAAGATACCAACGTAGGTTCCTTTTGCGGTTAAGATAGTCGTGCTTCCTGCGCCTTTACGTAAGACACCAGAAACATAATCAGTTTCCATGTCCATGTGTTCGCAGTCTTGTAAGGTAATGTTCATGTCTTGTCCAGTATAGACACGTCCTTTTAAACTTTGAATGTAACGGCCATAAGAACGGAAGAACTCTTCGCTTTTCAGTTTCTTTGGATCCCCAATAATAACGGTTTTGCATCCGCCAATGTTCAAGCCAGCTGCAGCGTTTTTATAGGTCATCCCTTTAGCTAAACGAGTAACATCGTATAAAGCTTCTTCTTCATTTGCGTAATTAAAAAAACGTGTTCCCCCACAAGAAGGACCTAGACGTGTATCGTGGATGCAAGTGATTCCCTTGAGTCCAGTTTCTTTGTTGTGAAAATAAATAATTTGCTCGAAGCCTTCATTTGAATAACTAAAAACTTCGTTTGGTAAAGTGTCATTTTTTTTCATGTGAATCTCCTTTTATATTATTTTTATTGTTTTGAGTCAGCCACAATGGCTGACAAGGCTATTGAATAAAATTTGCTTTCGGTTGTATCGGCGCGACTGGTTAAAACAATCGGACGTTGAGCGCCAGCAATAACACTTGCGCTTTTGGCATTAGCTAAAAACATCATGGCTTTATAAAAGACGTTTCCAGATTCAATCTGAGGCATTAAGATAAAGTCAACGTCACCTGCCATCGGGTCGGTGATGTTTTTGTGTTCAGCAGCGTCTTTGTTGATCGCGTTATCAAGCGCGAATGGCCCCCCAATTTTACAGCCTGTAATGGTGCCTTTTTCAGCGCGATTAACCAGTTCTTCAGCATCAAGTGTTGCTTGCATTTTTGGGTTCACTTTTTCAATCGCGGCTAAGCAGCCAACGTTTGGCATGTCAATCCCAATCGCATGCGCAATGTGAACACCATTTTCAATGATTTCTTGTTTGACATCCACGTCAGGGTCGATATTCATCGCACCATCACTCATCATTAAGAGTTTATGGTAAGTAGGAATTTCCATGACACTAACATGAGACAAACGGTTCTTGGTGCGTAAACCAAAGTTTTTATCAAGGGCAGCGCGTAAAATAACGGCAGTATCGACATACCCTTTCATTAAGAAATGACCTTCGCGGGAACTGACGATTTTTACTGATTCCTCACACGCTTCGACAGGGTCGACAACGGAGACGATTTCGTAGTTGTTTTTATCAAGGTCTAAATCACTTAATGTTTCTTCGATAGCGGATTGATCACCCACTAAGATGGCATTGATGATGCCCTTTTCACGTGCCATGTCCACGGCTTCTAAGACGTGATGGTCATTGGCCACGGCCACCACCAATGTTTTTGTTTCAAGACGTTGTGCTTTTGCGACTAACTCTTCCATAGATTTAATCATGGTGCTCCCCCTTATTTATATTCTTTTGGTTGTTCTTCATTGTTTAAGACACGAAGTGCCCCAAACGCTAAAGCTTCCATTTCATCTTCACCAGGGTAAACAAGAACTTTTGCGATGAAATTGACGCGTTCTTTTATTAAGTTGATGGCTAATTTATCGTACGCTAAACCACCGGTTAAGACAATGGCATCGATATCCCCTTTAAGCACAGTGGCGCAACTCCCAATTTCTTTGGCAATTTGATAACACATTACGCTAAAGATAAACTTTGCATGCTCATCGCCATTTTTAATGCGTTGTTCGATTTCAAAGCCATCGTTTGTGCCAAGGTAAGCCACAAGACCGCCTTGGCCATAATTTTTCTTCTTAATGTCTTTTAAGGTATGCTCCCCTTTAAAGATCATTTTATAAAGCGGTCCAATCGGTACTTGTCCGCTACGTTCAGGCGACATTGGTCCATCACCATCAAGGGCGTTATTGACATCGATGACACGTCCTTTTTGATGGGCACCGACACTGATTCCCCCACCAAGATGGGCAACAATCATATTGAGTTCATTGTACGGTTTGTCTAAATCTTTAGCGGCTTTTAAGGCGACCGCTTTCTGATTTAAGGCATGAAATAAGCTATCGCGCTTAATTTCAGGCATTCCAGTGTAGCGTGCAATGTCGTCCATTTCATCAACCGCAACCGGGTCGACAATAAAACTTGGCTTGTTGATTGAATCGCCAATTTCTTTGGCGATGATGCAGCCAAGATTTGAAGCGTGCTCTCCACGCGGCGCTTCTTTAACGTAATCAATCATGGCATCGTTGACAGTATATGTTCCACTTTCGATCGGTTTAAACATTCCACCACGGCCAACAATGGCGCTTAAATCTTCGAGTTCAATATCCGATTTTTTAAGGGCTTCCATGATGGATTGTTTACGAAAATCATATTGATCAATGATGCGTTCAAATGAAGCGATTTCTTCCGCATCATGTTTAACTGAGACTTTGAAAATGCAGTTTTCATTTTCGAAGACTGCAAGTTTTGTACTGGTTGAACCAGGGTTTATAGCAAGTACTTTAAATGACATAATAACCTCCATATAGTATCCTTTTGAGCAACACGATACATTATAACATGTTAGCGTTTTCAATACAACGATATTTCCAGCGATTTTTTGAAAAGTGTAAGACACCTTTTTCATCACTTGAAAGCCTTCTATTAAGCAATAAAAAAACGCCGAAGCGTTTTTTTATTTCACGGGTTTTAAACGTGCAGTAAAGTGACGTAAGACAGGTGGTTCGTATTCAAACTCAACACCTTTTAAGTCGTGACGACGCTTGTAGACTGCAATCACCGCGTCGGCGACGACATCGAGATGATTATAGGTATAAGTTCTGCGTGGAATGGTTAAACGCATCAGTTCAAGGGGGCTTTCAATATTTTCATTGGTATCTGGGTCGCGCCCGAGTAAGAATGACCCGATTTCAACGGGACGAACACCCGCTTCAAGATAAACTTCATTAACAACAGCTTGCGCTGGGAATTGATCAAACGGGATATGGGGCGCAAACACTTTGCAGTCGACAAACACAGCGTGACCACCGGTTGGGTATTGAATCGGCACACCTGCGTCGCGTAAACGGTCGCCTAGATAACGGACTTGGTCTAAACGGTGAAGCAAGTAATCTTCTTCTAAAGCTTCTTCAAGACCAACCGCTAAGGCGTCCATGTCTCGACCGCTCATCCCACCATAGGTTGGAAAACCTTCCATGGGGACAATGTAGGTACGGCAAAGTTGGAAGAGGGCCTCATCTTCTTTTATCGCAATAATACCGCCCATGTTTGCAAGTCCATCTTTTTTCGCACTCATTAAGAAGACATCAGCCATATCAAAAACTTCTTTGGCAATCGCCCGAATTGATTTGTTCGCGTAGGCCGCTTCACGTTGTTTGACAAAGAAGGCATTCTCCGCGTAACGGGCACCATCAATAATGACTGTTAAACCGTATTTGTCGGCGATGGCTTTGGTCGCATGTAGGTTTTCCATGCTGACGGGTTGCCCACCGGCAGAGTTGTTGGTGATGGTCATGATGATTCCGGCAATGTTGTCTTTGCCTTTTTCTTGAATGATTTGTTCAAGACGTAAAAGGTCAAAGTTTCCTTTAAATGGGTGGTATTCTTGCGTATTAAAACATTCATCGACGACACAGTCAATCGCACGCGCTCCAGCCAGTTCAACATGGGCACGGGTGGTGTCAAAGTGCATGTTTGAAATAAAGTACATGCCTTTTTTGGTCACAAGTTGAGGTAAAACGATTTGTTCAGCACCACGGCCTTGGTGCGCTGGGATAAAGTATTTATAACCAGTAATAGCTTTAACAACTTTTTCTAAACGGTAAAAACTGCGGCTTCCAGCGTAGGCTTCATCGCCACGCATAAGTGCCGCCCATTGTTCTTGGCTCATTGCACCAGTTCCTGAGTCAGTAAGTAAATCAATATACACATCTTCACTACGCAAAGAAAAAGGGTTATAACCCGCGTCTTTTAATAGTTTAATGCGTTCTTCTTTGGTGGTTTGTCGGATTGATTCAACCATTTTTATACGGTATGGTTCTGCCATGTATTTCTTGTCCATATGCACACTCCTAAATCATGATGCTTCTATTATACACAAGGTTCATGCAAAAATAAAGAAGAGAATGAAAACGCTTTACAAAGTTTTATATCACTCTCGCTTAGGCTAGCAGCGTTCTATGATATACTGTTTTTGAGGAGTGATAAAATGAATGCTTTTAAACCTTATCCATTACGTGATGATTTCACCCTAAAAAATCGACTTGTGATGGCACCAATGACCACGTACAGTTCACAGGATGATTTCCACGTATCTGAAGAAGAATTGCATTACTATAAACTACGCAGCAAAACCATGGGCATGGTAATCATTGCGGCGACGAGCATCAACGATCAAGCCCAAGCGTTTGACAAACAAATCACCTTAAAAAGTGACGACTATATTCCGTCGATGGCGCGTCTTGCCAAAGCGATAAAAGAAGAGGGCGCCAAAGCCATCGTGCAACTGCACCATGGGGGCCGTATGAATAACCCGACGCTTTATGAAAATAAAGAGGATATTGTCTCTGCAAGTGCCGTGCCGGCACCGCGTGAGGGCATGGTGACACCACGGGCTTTAACCGAAGAAGAGATTCACCAAACGATTGAGGATTTTGCGCAAGCGACGCGCCGTTCGATTGAAGCCGGTTATGACGGGGTTGAACTTCACGGGGCGAACACGTATTTGCTCCAACAGTTCTTTTCACCACATTCAAACCGACGCACCGATGCGTTTGGGGGCAGTTTGACCAAACGCATGCACTTTATTGACATGTTGATTGATCGTGTTAATGAAGTCATTAAACACGATGCAACCGAGCCATTTATTCTTGGGTATCGTTTTTCACCCGAAGAGATTGAAGACCCAGGGATTACGCTTAATGATACGTTAGCGTTGGTTGATATGCTGAAAGATAAACCACTTGATTATTTGCATATTTCGCTTGGTAAATACGATCAAAGCTCGATGCGTGATCAAACCGATCAAGAACCAATTGCGCAAAAAATTCAAACGGTGCTCAAGCGCAAAATCCCTTTCATTGGGGTTGGCAAGATTGAAACCCGTGAGTCGATTGATCATGCGCTCAGTCTTGGGTATGATTTAGTTGCATCTGGGATGCCGATTTTGGTTGACCCCAATTGGGGTGAAACGATTCAACTTAATCAACCGATTAAAACAGTTATGCCTGATACCTTACCAAAACCCCTTTATGACCGGTTGGCAAAATACCGTGAACGTTTCCAGCAAAGTGGTTATGAATTTCCAGTTGAAAATGACTAAATTTCACGCTATAATTTAGTATCATAAGGAGGGATTTTCATGTATGAACTTGATGTGATTAAGCAATCAGCTCTGGCTAAAAAGATGGGCGGTCCACCGATATTTAATGATGGCTTTTTGCATAAGGTGACCATTAACCCTGACAGCATTACCCTGGATATTAAAATTCTTTCTCGCAGCAACCCATTGTTGCAAAAAGATACGTTTGTGCGCTTGCTTTTACATGGCATCCACTCGTATCGGTTTGAATCGACCGATGTCTCACACACCTTAATGATTATTCATGATTTAGACATTCGCAGAGAAAAAGATCGATTGCGTATGTTGCTTGAAAGCAACACAGGCGAGTTAAGTGAAGTGTTGTTTGAGCAGATTGAACTCGTAGAAAAGGAATAACCAGTCATAAAAAGATGAATCAATTTTTAATTGATTCATCTTTTGCTTTTTTATAGGCGTTAAATCCGCCTTCTAAGACATAGATTTCATTGAAGCGGTAGACGAGTTTTTGCGCGGCTTTAGTGGATTTATGGCCGTTTTGGCAATAAAGATAAAGCGGTTTGTCGCGGCGGACTTGGTTTTGTTTTTTGTTTTTAAGAAAGGGAATGCGGTAATTGCGCGCGCCTTTTATTTTGTCTTTTTCGAAGGCATCTTGTTTCCGTATATCAATTAAGGCTCCTTTACGCATGTTTTTCTTAAATTCGTCGTAAGGCAGGTGGTGGATATACTTGCGGGTTTTGCGTTTGCTCATTCGGTTTGAAATGAGTTGCCCAATCACAATCCCAAGGACAATGACGACAACGATTTGAATTATTTGCATATCTGTTTCACTCCTATCACCGTTATTATAGGTAAGGTGCGCGTCTTTGTCAATCTTTTTACAGGTGTGAAAAAGCATAGCAGTTTTCCTGAAAAGATGATAAAATATGTTATAATAAAGCCATCGACAAGATAGAGGGATGCTATGTGCTTGTGAAGACGAAAAATACACTAGCCTTGATTGGCTTGATTATTGGGTATGTGATGACCGCGATGTTTTTAGTTGGGTATCGCATAACTTTTGAAACCGGGTCATCGTTTGGTGGTTTTTTTGTCGGAATGGCGCTTGCGCTTTGGCCACTGTATATCGTGGTTGTCTTTGGGTTAACTGTTTTGTATAAGGATAAATACTGTTCAACGATCAAAGCGTTATGGCGCGGGCAATTTCTTGTGCCGCTTGGTGCAGTGCTCGCGATTATTACGGTGCCATGGCTTTATGGGTTGTTCGATTAGGAGGCTCTTATGAAACAAGCAAAAATAACGTATTATGACAAGTATGGAGAATCTCTAAAAAATTATGTGGTGTTTAAACAAAAAGAACGTATTAACGTGCAGGCAATCTTTTTGATTGTGCTCTTTCTTACGGCGACCGTTTATTACGCCCTTGAGTTATTAGCGATGGTTGAGTCAACCATCTTTAATCCGCAATTTTACGCCGCAATTTTTGCGTTTGCGTTTGTTGGTCCGATGATCTACATTGCGCGTAAACGTAAGAAATTTGTGGTATTCACAGAACGCGGTTTAATTCGCCGTGAGGGCTTTAAAAAGTCGCAATACATTGCGTTTGATGAAATTTCAAAGGTCGCCACGGATCATGAGCGTACCTTGATTTTAATTAGTGAAGATCACAAGTTGATGTTTGATTACACAAAGTTTGATGAGGATTTTAAAAAAGTGAATGAGATTTTGCAATACCGTGGGTTCTTTAAAGAAGACCCAGAGGAGTATACGGTTAGTATTGCCAATGGCGTCATTGTCGTTGAGCAAAAGAAAGTGTCGATGGATGAAGATACCGCGCAGCTTTTTGAGCGATTCATTAAAAAGTATCAATTTTTAACGCCGGGCTTTATGGAAGATTTAATCTTCTATAATATTCAAATCGACCGTATTCAACTTACCGAAGCCAAACACGTTATTTTCTTCCTCACCCATCTTGATGTGAAACCAACCCACCCAGAGAACACGTCGTTTCAATCGCAAAAAACCGATGAAGCGATGGTGGTGTTTGAAAACATTAACAATGTTTCCATTTACAGCATCGATGAAAAAGGGCA
>SLQR01000069.1 GCA_007131405.1 Candidatus Izemoplasma sp. | reverse complement strand
GATGTGTAAAAATCTATGGTTTGAAACGGGGTTTCTTCGTGGTGTATATGGTCGTTATAAGCAATGGAAAAATGGACATCATCGGTCCAGGGTTCGGTATAAAATTTCTTTTTTGACATAATAAATCTCCTTTATGGTTTTAAGACTTTAATATAAATATCATCATCTTTATGATGCGCACCGATAAGTATGTTATTTTCACGGTTTAAGTATTCGTAATCCTTGATAATACGTTCGGTAATTTTTTCGCCTGGGACAACAAGTGGGATACCTGGTGGGTATACCATAATTGAGTCAGCAGAAATCATGCCGACACTTTTGTTTAAGTCAATAAGCATGCTTGGTTTAAAAAAGGCATGTCTTGGTGTATAGACCATTTCAGGTGTTTGAAGTTGCACGGATTTTACAGCATCTTTATCACTCAGTTTGTGTGTTTTCGAGAAGTCTGTAAAAGCTTCAACAAGCGTGTTCAGGGACGTTTCATCGTCCCCGAGACTCACAACGGCTAACACAACGTGCGTTTCACCAAGTTCAAGCTGGATGTTATAGTGTGTTTTGAAATAATCGTAAACTTTAAACCCACTCATTCCAAAAGCACTCATGTTAATGGTTAATTTTGTTGGATCAAAACTGTGCATAGCGTCTCCATCTAAATGGTCACTTCCTAAAACATCAATGCCTTTAAGTTTATTGAGTTTTTTGGCCGCCAGTTTGACGAGATTAAGCAAACGCTCAAAACGGTCTTTTCCTTCAAGCGCTAACTGTTTTCTGGCAATATCAAGCGAAGCGAGTAAAAGATAACTCGCACTCGATGTCTGAAAAATGTTAATGGTCGAACGGACACGACTGAAGGGGACAATGCCATTGTTGTGAAGTAAAATGGAACTTTGCGTTAATGAACCCCCGGTTTTATGCATACTAATTGTTGCCATATCGGCGCCAAGGGCGATGGCTGAAGTGGGAAAATCAGGATGGAGTGAAAAATGAGAACCATGGGATTGATCTGCAAGCACAGCAATGTCTTTTTGATGCGCATAATCAATGATGGCTTTGAGATCAGAAGTATAGCCAAAATAAGTTGGATGGAGAATAAAGATGGCTTTAGCATCGGGATGAGAATCGATTGCCTGCTTAATATCGTTGGTTCGAACACCCATTGAAACGCCACTCGTTTCATCGATGACTGGATCGATGTATATTGGATGAGCTCCAGATAAAATAATGGCATTAAAGGCGGATTTATGAATGTTTCTTGGAAGAATAATTTTATCACCATCACTGCAGGTTGATAAAATCATCTTTTGCACGCCGCTTGTTGAACCATTAACAAGAAAAAAGGCGTGATCTGCACAGAAGAGATCGGCAGCAAGGCTTTCAGCTTCTTTGATTACGCCTGTTGGGTTTGATAAACTGTCTAGTTCTTTCATGCTGTTTACATCAAGCTTGAAAATAGCCTCGCCAACATCGTCTTTAAATTGAGTCGGTATGGCTTTTCCAAATTTATGACCGGGCACATCAAAAGGGACAGCATTGGCTTTTAGTCCATACGCAGTCAACGCTTCATATAGCGGTGCCTTTTGATGATTATTTTTCATAAAGATTCATCCCATAGTAGATTTCTTTCATTTCTTGCTTTAATCCGTTAAGCAATGTTTTTTGACGCGTTTCGGAGAGTTCAGTTTTGGTGCGACCAAATAAGTAATTATTGAGGTCAAGTTCTTTAAGCATCATCTTTGTGTGAAAAATATTTTCTTGATATATGTTTACATCAATAAGTTTGTACCGATCAACCGTTTCTTGCTCAATGTAATCTTGAATGGTATCAATGTCATGGTCGATAAAGACTTTTTTACCATTGGCTAAGCGAGTAAATCCACGGACACGGTAATCGACAGTAATGATATCTGAATCGAAGCTAGAAATCAAGTAATCAAGTGCGTTTAAGGGTGAAATTTCACCACATGTGGAAACATCAATATCAACACGGAAGGTTGAAATACCTTTTTCTGGATGCGATTCTGGATACGAGTGTACAGTGATATGTGATTTATCAAGATGGCCAACGACGGTGTGATTGACGGGGCTTAAGATGCCTTGGTTGCATGAATCATCAAGGGCATAAGCTGGAACCTCTTCTTCACTAATTAAAATGGTTACGCTGGCACCTTGTGGTTCGTAGTCTTGTTTTGAGATGTTGAGGATGCTAGCACCAATTTTGTGCGTGACGGTTTCTAAGATTTCAGTTAGACGTTTTGAGTTGTAGACTTCATCGATGTATTCGATGTAAGCTTCACGTTCTTTTTTCGTTTCTGTAATGCAGACATCATAGATGTTAAAAGAAAGTGATTTTGTTAGATTGTTAAATCCATAGAGTGCGAGTTTCGGTTTTTCCATGGCACAAGGCTCCTTTATTGATTAATGGCTTTTTTTAGTGCGTCTATACGATCTGTTTTTTCCCAAGGTAAGTCGAGGTCATCGCGTCCGAAATGCCCGTAAGCAGCAGTTTGTTTGAATATTGGACGTTTTAAATCAAGCATTTCAATAATGGCACGTGGACGTAAGTCGAAGACCGTATTGATTGCATCAACAATAGCATCTTCATCGTATTTAGCGGTTCCAAATGTATCCACTCGTATACTTGTTGGCTCGGCAACACCGATGGCGTAGGAAAGTTGTACTTCACAACGATCTGCCAGTTCAGCAGCAACGATGTTTTTTGCAACATAACGTGCAGCATAAGCAGCACTACGGTCAACTTTAGAAGCATCTTTTCCACTGAATGCACCACCACCATGGCGAGCATATCCACCATAGGTGTCAACGATAATTTTACGACCGGTTAAACCAGCATCACCATGTGGTCCTCCAATGACAAACTTTCCTGTTGGGTTTACGTAGATTTTTGTTTTGTCGTCAATAAGGTTATTTGGAATGATGACATCGATGACGTGTTTACGAACATCTTCG
Source organism: Candidatus Izemoplasma sp. (assembly GCA_007131405.1). Classification (GTDB taxonomy): domain Bacteria; phylum Bacillota_I; class Bacilli_A; order Izemoplasmatales; family Izemoplasmataceae; genus SLQR01. Next base: position 23,163 of record SLQR01000069.1, on the reverse strand, counting down.
TGAATTTGAGATTGTTTAATGTTTGGGGCATGTTGGCTTGAAACAACTAAAGCATCGACACGAATAGGTTGATCGTTTTCGTCAAATTCGATGGTAACTTGTGTTTTTCCGTCTGGACGAAGATAAGACATCGTTCCATTTTTACGGACTTCGCTTAAACGACGTGCTAATTTATGCGCAAGGATTGCGGTAAGTGGCATGTACTCTGGTGTTTCGTTTGTGGCGTACCCAAACATGATTCCTTGGTCGCCGGCACCTTGTTCTAAGTGTGCACCTTTTCCTTCGTCAACCCCTTGAGCAATATCAGGTGATTGTGGGTCGATAGCGACTAACACACCCATCGTTTCAGCGTCAAAACCATATTTTCCACGGTCATAACCAATCTCTTTCACGGTTTCACGAACAATTTTTTGAATATCGACATACGTGGTTGTGGTGATTTCACCCATAACCATCACCAGACCGGTAGTAACAGCTGTTTCACAAGCGACACGCGCTTCAGGATCGTCGGTAAGAATTCTATCTAAAATGGCATCAGAGATTTGATCGCAAATCTTATCTGGATGTCCTTCTGTTACCGATTCTGAGGTAAATAATTTTTTGTTTTTCATCTTAATACATCCTTTCAAATAGTAAAGTCTTATATATTGTATCAAATGTTTACAGAATAGCAAGTAAAATATAACACATTTTCTAAAATATTAGTTTACCAATATTAAACACGCATATCGAAAAACAAAAAAGCATAATCGTTATGCTTTAAGGTCTTGAAGTAATGTCTCAACATGGTCTTTGGCTTTGACGTTACGATAGGTTTTTTCAATCGAACCATGTTCATTTAAAACGAAGGTGCTTCGTTCAATGCCCATGTAATGCTTTCCATACATTTGTTTTTCCTTTATCACGTCAAAAGCTTCAATAAGCTTTTGTTCAGGATCAGAGAGTAGCAAGATCGTTAGACTGTGTTTTTCAATGAAGTTGCAATGGGATTTAAACGAATCTTTGCTTACGCCAATCACATTATACCCAAGGTTTTCAAAGGCTTTTTTGTGACGGGTAAAATCGAGTGCTTCTAACGTACAACCACTTGTGTTATCTTTTGGATAAAAGTAGAGAATAAGTTTCTTTCTTTTGAAATCACGCAAGGTAACCATTTGATTGTTTGATGCTTGGAGTTCAATGTCTAGGTAGTCCATAAATTACTCCTTTTTCAGCTTTTTTTCTGGGACGGGGTCATAGCCACCTTTAGAAAAGGGATTACAACGTAAAATACGGTAAAAACTCAACCAGGATGCAACAAAGAAATTTCGTTTTTGGTAAGCTTCTTTGGCATAACTACTACAGGTTGGGCGGTACCGACAGGTTGGATTCTTATGTTTCGAGATGGATTGGTACCACTCGATGAGTTTAATGGCGAATTTTTTCATGAGTCCCTCCTTAAGTCAATCATACCAAAGCTTGTCATATTCTTCAATAAAGATGGGTTTTTGGTTTTATAATTCACCTATATTATTAGACAAAAGATACTATTTTATGGTACAATACCTAACGGTGATGATATGGCAAAACAAACAGAAATCGAAATATTTTATGATTATATTGACCATGTCGCCATGAAGCTATATGACATAAATAAAACCGGTTACCTTGAAGGCATTAATGAAGCACTAACGTACTTGTTGGATGATTCATTTAAACAGGATGTTGAAGAGGAAAAACTGGCTTTTTTCAAGTCTGAAAAGGCGATGGTTACCAATCATACATTTGATTCAGAAACAATTCGTAAAGCAATCCAGTTGGCTTTACTTAAAGGCTTTAAGCATGCGCGCATTACGAATGCGCAGATGACGCCGGATACGATTGGTATGTTTATGAGTTATCTGATTAAAAAACTGTATAAAGACGATGCACCAAAAAGACTTTTCGATCCGATGATTGGGACGGGCAACTTAATGGTTACGCTCTATAATCATTTGGAAGAGCCTTTTGTGATGCATGGGGTTGATGATGACCCATTAATGTGTGAACTTGCTCGCAATATAGCGGATGCGCTTGACGTTGAACACCAAGTGTTTCTACAGGACACATTAACATTTGAAGGTGGTTTATACGATCTTATTGTAACGGATTTCCCACCATCTCGGGTTGATGAAAATAGAGGTTATCTACCGTATTACGCTTTGATTCATCATCTTGACCATCTAAAAGATGGAGGCTTTTTCCTTGCTTTAATTGAAAATGATTTCTTTGAACAAACACAAAGTGAGTTGTTTAAGGAACTTGTTCAAGAAAAAGCACATATGTATGGATTGATTAAACTTGATGAGAGTTTATTTAAAGTCCATCCAAAAAGTTTATTGTTGTTAAAGAAAAAGACAGATAAAAATGAAACAATTGATGATTTTTTGTTAGTTGATCTTCCGAGTTTTACGGATGTAGAAGCTTTTAATAAGGCGCTAACAAAGATGGATCAATGGTTTAAGAAGAAAGAGGTTATGTGATATGATAATTATGGCAGTAAACGCAGGGAGTTCATCACTTAAGTTTCAGTTACTAGGAATGCCTGATGAAAAAGTCATTACGAGTGGAGTCGTTGAACGTATCGGATTACCAAATGCTGTTTTTACGATTAAAGTGAATGGAGAAAAACATTCGCAGACGTTGGATATTCCGGATCATACGGTTGCGGTTGAATTATTGCTAAAGCAACTGGTTGAATTGAAGATTGTTGAAAGTTTTAAGGATATTGCTGGTGTAGGACATCGTGTGGTGCATGGTGGAGAGAAGTTTAGTGATTCCGTTTTAATTGATGATGAAGTGATGGAAGCCATCGAAGCGGTTAGTGATTTAGCACCACTTCATAACCCGGCAAACTTAACTGGGATAAAAGCGTTTAAAAAAGCACTTCCTAATGCGCCAATGGTGGCGGTATTTGATACAGCGTTCCACCAAACTATGACCGAAGATGCTTATATGTATTCGACACCTTATGAGTGGTATGAAAAATATCGTGTTCGTAAGTATGGATTCCATGGAACAAGTCATAAATATGTGTCTTACCGCGTTGCAGATATACTTAACAAAGATGTTAAATCGTTAAAAACGATTGTGCTCCATATTGGGAATGGCGCGAGTTTATGTGCAGTCAACGGCGGGATAAGTGTGGATACATCCATGGGCTTTACACCGTTAGCAGGTATTTCAATGGGAACGCGTAGTGGTGATATTGACCCAGCTATTATAGAATTTATCTCGACGAAAGAAAATAAAACCATTCAGCAAGTGATGAACGATTTAAACAAAGGTTCTGGATATTTAGGTGTCAGTCGTGTGTCAAGTGACTCACGTGATTTATGGGACGCTGCCTATAAAGGCGATGAGAAAAGTTTACTCGCAATTAGAAAGCAAGCAAAAATGATTGCCGATTACGTTGGAGCTTATTACATTATGATGGGTGGCGTTGATGCAATTGCCTTCACTGCAGGTGTTGGTGAAAACGCACCAAATACGCGTGAAATGATTGTTGAACGCTTAAGTGCACTAGGCGCAAAACTAGACACGAAAGCCAATGAGGCACGTGGGGTTGAAACCATTATTTCGAGTGCAGATTCCAAGGTTAAATTGTTGCTTGTTCCAACAAACGAAGAAGTAATGATTGCACGCGACACGATGCGTTTAATGAAAAAATAAATTAAAAAAGTAAAAAGCAAGGGTTAACGTATTATACGGGTGAGGAGGTATAATATGAAAATCATTGCTTTTTTATTATGTTTTATTGGATTGGTTGCGGGGTTACAAGAGGTTCAAACAGAATCTGAGTCAGTTATTGACATTCGACATCACGGACATATCATGACTATAATTGGTGAAGGATTTGAAGTTGTACGCGGCGATGAACATCATCAGTATCGCGCAAATGACTATGTTGTTGTAGAGGAAGAAATTTTTGTTTATGGGTTTATTTTGCACCAAGATGAAGTGCGACAATACCAAGGTTTTTTGTTGGTCATAAGTTCAACGGGTCAGGTAATCTACGAAGAAGTTTTTAATGAGGGTGAACACATGGATGTTCCAAGTCATTATATGCTGGATGGGCAACTCATTTTCCATGTGTCCCATCACCATGATGATTATGATAAAACAGTTGATACAAATTATTTTTATCGTTATGAACAGGGATTGTTAAGTGATCCAATCAAAGTCGAGGGACGTATTTATCGTGTAGACTTAGTGGATGGTATGCTTTTTATTAGCAATCATTACCACGGGGATTATCAAGCTGCCATTGATTGTGATTTTAATGTTTATTATGATGACATTGTTTATGGAATAGTCAATTTTGGTGTTTATGAAGATGCTATTGAAGTCTTTTTTCTCAATACGCTTATGCATAACGGAATCACGTATGAGAATCAAATTTTATTCGATTACCCAGGTCATTATTATTTAAGATTTAAAGAGCATACGTATCAGTTTAGCTTATATCCATCGATTATTGGTGTTAAAGATGGTGGGGTATACAATGATGAAGTTATTATCGATGTTTCGTCGGGCCATGTTTTTTTAAACGATGATCTTTATGCGGAGGGTGAAGTGATTCAAGGACCAGGGTATTATACCTTGCGTATTGAAGGAGTAAATGGGTTTGATCACCGTTTAGAGTTTACCATTACAAGCAATCTCGAAGGTGTTTTTGACCGTCAAATATACACCTCAAGTCGTACGTTAACTTTCAACGGTCATGGGTACTTAAACGGTCGGTATATTGAATCGGGATACACCGTATCTGAAGTGGGAAACTATACCCTAGAAATTCATGGGGATAATGACTATCTTGAGACGGTTTATTTTGAAATTCATGAAAGTGATTTAACGGCCAACCAAGGGCAACAATTACTGCGTCATATTGAAGTAGGATTTTTAGCAACAGCGACGCTTCTTGGTGGTGGCTATTTTATTCATAAAAAAATTAAGAAAGATAAACACTCAAGATAATTTGAGTGTTTTTTTATGAAGTTACCCCTTAAATCATTTGAATTCATGGTACAATAAATACAGAAAGAAAGCGGGGTTTTCATATGGAGAAAGCAAGTCTTTTCCTTGAAACCGGTTACAGTTTTAACGGCTCGAATATTACGATTGATACACTGATTAACAAAGCGAAAGCATTTGGGTATAAGACGCTTGTGTTAACGGATCGTAATATGCATATGGCCTATCAGTTTTATCACAAAACAACATCTGAGGGCATTCAACCGATTTTAGGGTTGCAACTTCATCTTGAGCCACTGTTAAATGGCTCTTTTATCCATGCAACAGCCTACGCTCAAAATGAAAAGGGTTATAAAAATTTATTAAAATTGGCAAGTCTTGCTAGTTTTCACGATACAGTGCCACTCGCGATGGCTAAAAAATACTCAGATGGTCTTTCTTTTATATTAAATGTGCACTTGGGTGAAATGGTTGAGGCGCGTCAAAATGAACATAGTTATAAAGGGATTGTGCATGAGTTAAATGCATCACTTCCACATCTATATATTGCGAAACACGAAGCTTTTGCATTGCCCAAACAGACAATTGTTAAGCCAATACCGATGGATTATGTATGGTATTTGGAAGAAGCGGACACGATGGTGCATGAGAGTTTAAAAGCTATGTTCAATAAACCGATTGATGCATCGATTTATTCCGTAGACGGGTCGGTTAAATCCCTTGAATATTTTAAAACTTTAACGAACGAAGACAAGCAACAACTTGATGAATTTTTATCAACTCATCATGTTGATTTGGGTAATCATCAACCACGACTGCCTGCTTATAAATCAACACAAGGGTTAACAAGCCAAGCATTTTTAGAAGCTTTAAGCAAAAAAGGGTTAGACAAACGGTTAAAACAGCATAAAAAAGACGCGTACACGCATCGGTTAGAAGAAGAGTTAAAAACCATCCATGAGCTTGGTTACGATGACTATTTCTTGATTGTGTGGGATGTCATCAAGTACGCGAAAAAAGAAGGTATTTTAGTTGGGCCAGGACGAGGAAGTGCACCGGGAAGTTTGGTTGCTTATTCACTCGGGATTACCGATGTTGATCCACTGGCGTTTGATTTATTGTTTGAGCGTTTCTTAAACAAAGCACGCTCAAGTATGCCAGATATCGATATTGATTTTCCAGATCATGCGCGTGAAAAAGTAATTGAATACACAAAGAAAACCTATGGCCAAGAGTATGTGTCGTATATTTGTACGTTTGGAACCTTTTTAAAGAAAAGTGCACTGAGAGAATCAGCACGTCAGTTTGATGTTGATGCAAAAATGGTGAATCAGATTGCGCGTTATCTTGAACGCTTTGATTCCGTTGAGGCAATGATTCAAGAGGATAAAGATGTCCAAAATCGGATGGAACAACACGAAAACGTGGAAAAGTGGTTGGAAGTGGCACGTCGTATAGAAGGGTTGCCTAAACATGTTGGAACTCATGCGGCTGGGATTATTATCTCAAGCGAACCCATTGTTGAATATACAGCCATTCAAGAAGGTTTACAGTCGAGTTACCAAACGCAGTATGCGATGGAAGACTTGGAACGTATAGGGCTTTTAAAGATGGATTTTTTAGGGCTTAGAAATCTGACAATGATTGAAACCATTGTCAACGACATTGAAAAAGATGAAGGCAAACGGTTAAACATGTATAAACTGCCTCTTCACGATGAAAAAACATTTGCGCTTTTACGTGAAGGATCAACAAGTGGTATTTTTCAACTTGAATCACGTGGTATGCGTCGTTTGATTAAGGATATGCAGATCAAGCGATTCGAAGATATTGTTGCGATTTTGGCGTTGTTTCGACCGGGACCGATGGAAAGCATTCCGACGTATTTAAATCGACGCCATAATAAAGAAGAAGTGACCTATGTCACAGATAAACTAAAGCCAATATTGGAACCGACAGAAGGTATTTTGCTTTATCAGGAACAAATTATGGCTATTGCCTCAGCGTTTGCTGGGTATTCAATGAACGAAGCGGATTTGTTAAGGCGTGCAGTCAGTAAAAAAGATGAACAGTTATTGCTTAACGAACGCAAACGGTTTGTTCAAAAGGCTAAAGACGCTGGTGAATCTGAAACACTAGCCAATGAAATTTACGACTATATCGTTAAATTTGCAAATTATGGATTCAATAAGTCTCATTCGGTTGCGTATGCGTTAATAAGTTATTGGATGGCGTATCTAAAAGCGAACTATCCAGCTTATTTTGTGGGGGTCTTAATGCAAAGTGCGATGTCAAATGAAGCATTAATGCGTGAATACATTCATGAAGCACAAAGTTTAGGGCTTGAAGTTAAAAACCCGCACGTGTACTTAAGCAAAGGACGGTTCACCTTGCATAATAAAACATTGTATTATCCAATGACAGGCATTAAAAACATTGGAAAATCAGTGTTAGATGCGATTCATCAAGCAGCGAAGGAAAAACCATTTGAATCGTATACGGACTTTGTTGCGCGCACCTATAAGGGGATAAATAAGCGGAACTATCAGTACCTTATCTACGCGGGTGCATGCGATTATTTCAACTTAACAAAACAGACGATGCTGGACAACTTAGAAGCAATTATGCATTTTGTCGATTATCAAGGAGACCACCATCTTGATGAATTTATGTATGATGAAAAACCTGAATTTGAGGAAGAGGTATTAAAACGCTATGAAAAAGAAGCCTTAGGGTTTAACTTAAAGCATGATGCATTGTATCCATACCGTCAGCTGATTAAAAAACATCATCTAAAGACGCCGCATGATCTTTTAACAGCGAAAATTGATGAACGTTTGCGCGTACTTGCTGAAGTCAGCTCGATGCGCGAGATTACCACAAAAAAAGGACAAAATATGGCTTTTTTAACCCTTGAGGATAAACTCGGAAGCATTGATGCAGTGTGTTTTCCACGCGTCTATGAACAAGCAAGCCATGATTTAAATAATTATGCCGTACTTTATTTTGAAGGACATGTTAACCTGAAGGGAAACCAGCGACAATTCGTAGTTGAAAGTGCAAGAAAGTTAAAGGATTAATATGCTATAATGAAGAAAAGAAGGTGATTTAATGAGAAATATTGCAATATTAACATCAGGAGGCGACTCACCAGGAATGAACATGGCGATTCGTGCCGTCGTTCGCAGTGGTTTTCATTATGGTTTCAACGTTTATGGTGTCTACAACGGCTATAAAGGGCTCGTCAAGGGTGAAATTAAGAAGATGACCCGCGAAACCGTATCACGTATCCTTAATCGAGGAGGCACCATTCTCGGAAGTGCTCGATTTGAGAAATTTAAAGAACTCGATTATCAAAAGCTTGCGGTTAAAAACTTAAAAGAAAAAAACATTGAAGGCCTTGTCGTTATTGGTGGCGATGGGACGTTTCGTGGGGCACTCGATTTACATAATCTAGGCATTAAATGCATATGTTTGCCAGGTACGATTGATAATGATATCCCATCAACAGACTACACCATTGGTTTTTTTACCGCGTTAAACACAGCGGTCGATTCGATTGATAAACTGCGTGACACATCGTTTTCACATCGACGTTGTAGCGTGGTAGAATTAATGGGTCGACACTGTGGAGACTTGACGCTTTATGCAGGCATTGCGGTAGGAAGTGAGTTTATTATCACCCCGGAAACTGGGTACGATAAGAAAAAAACACTAGCGGCTGTAAAAGACTCTTACCGACGAAACAAACGCCATGCGGTTGTTGTGGTAACCGAACATATGGTGGATGTAAATCAATTAGCGAAAGATATTGAATCAGAAACAGGCTATGAAACTCGGGCAACCGTTCTTGGCCATGTTCAACGTGGCGGAACCCCATCTGCTTTTGATCGTGTGCTTGCAACTGAGATGGCTGAATATGGCGTTGAATTATTAAGCAGAAATATCGGTGGAAAAGTCATCGGACTCCGCGGCTTGAACATGGTGGACTATGATATTGAAGAGGCGCTTAAAATGAAAAAAGACATTTCGAATAAACGTTACGGCTTAGTTGGAATGTTAGCGCAATAGGAGGAAAAAATGATACCATTTAATCAAACGAAAATAGTGTGTACGATTGGTCCAGCGACTGAAACGAAGGATATGATGCGTAAATTAATGATGGCTGGCATGGATGTTATGCGTTTAAACTTCTCACATTCCTTTCATGAAGAACATCTAGAGCGCTTAAATACGTTGAAGGAACTGAATGATGAGTTAAATACGAATGTTGCGGCATTGCTTGATACCCAAGGCCCAGAAATTCGTACCCATAAGTTTACCGGAGGCAGTGCGACGATCATATTTGGGTCGAAAGTTGTTATTCACATGGACGAAATCATGGGAACGGAAAAAGCGTTTAGTGTTAATTATCCAGACCTCTATAAAGATGTCGATATCGGCGGAAATATTGTGGTCGATGATGGGTATTTAACCTTAAAAGTTATTGAAGTGGATAAAAAGAATAAAACGATTATTACGGAAGCCTTTAACACACATACCATCAAAGATCGACGTGGGATAAACATTCCAGGCATGGGGTTAAATCTAGAGTATCTTTCTGAGAAAGATATTGCAGACATTAAGTTTGGCTGCAAACACAATATTGATTTTATTGCGGCATCGTTTGTGCGACGCAAAGACGATGTGGTCGCGATACGCAAGATTCTTAATGAAAATGGTGGCGAACGCATTCAAATCATTGCCAAGATTGAGAATCAAGAAGGAGTCAACCACCTTGATGAAATAACCGATGAAGCGGATGGTGTCATGATCGCTCGAGGTGATTTAGGTGTTGAAGTTCCGCCTGAAGAAGTGCCAGTTATTCAAAAGAATATTATTAAAATGTGTCATCAAAAAGGAAAAATAACCATTACCGCAACCCAAATGCTTGAGAGTATGCAAATACACCCACGCCCAACACGTGCCGAAGTCAGTGATGTTGCTAATGCTATTCTTGATGGAACCGATGCGATTATGTTAAGCGGCGAAAGTGCCATTGGGAAGTACCCGATTGAAAGTGTTGATGTCATGCAACAAATTGCGAAACGTCTTGAAAAAGAAATTGATCGCGTCTCATTTGTTAAGCGTGCCTCTCGTATATCCCATCATGATATTGCTTCGAACATCGCATTGAGCGTTGCGCATGCTGTTTTACAAGGACAAGCCAATTTAGTTATTGCGCCGACAATGAGCGGGAACACAGCACGTCTTTTATCAAAGTTCAGACCAAATACCATGGTTTTAGCCTTGGTGCCTACGAAAGAACAAGCCCGTAGTTTAGCCGCAAATAGCTGTGTTAATGCCATCGTTTTTGACTTGCCAAAAGACACAGAGGAACTGGTTAAAATGAGTATTGAGTACGTTAAGAAAAATAACCTGGTGAAAAAAGGTGACCGTGTTGTCGTCACAGGCGGATTCCCAATTGGAACCCCAACTAACAGTTTCCGAATTCTCGATATTGACTGATTAAAATAGACATTTGAAAAAATGTCTATTTTTTTATTGCAAGACTATACATCGTATGCTATTATACTAAGTATAGTAGTGGAGGTGACTTATGAGCATACAACTAAAAAAAGGTGTTTTAGAGCTTTGTGTCTTAAATAGACTGACCTATCAAGACACCTATGGCTATGATATATATCAAACCATTAACCGGGTCCTTGATATAAGTGAGAGCACGATTTATCCGATTTTACGCAAGATGGTTCACGAAGGCTATCTGACGACTTACTTACGTGAATCGCCAGATGGTCCACCAAGAAAGTATTTCAAAATGACTGTATTAGGCAGAAAACGATGTGAAGAGTTAATGATTAATTGGCAAGTATTTATAGAAAATGTAGAAAGTTTACTTGTTTAGGAGGAAGAATATGAAAAAGAAATTTTTAAGCACACTGAAAGCGTATTTAGAACCATTGTCAAAAGAAGAGCGTGATGAGATTTTACGTTTTTATGAAGAGCGTTTTGAAACCAGCATGTTGTATGAGGGTAAAAGCGAACAAGAAGTTATTGATGAACTTGAAACGCCTAGACAAATTGCGCGTAATGTATTAATTGAATACGGGTATGGTTTTTCCGATAAAAAGCCAATTGAAGAACCAAGCGATAAAGTAAAATCAGGATCACTTATCGGGCTTATCTTGTTTGATCTATTAACCGTATTACTGATTATCCCCTTTTTCTTTAGTTTGTTTGTTGGGTTCGTGTCAGGTTGGATTGGGTTATTGAGTCGAATGAGTGTTAGTTCCTCATATGCATTCATGTTTTTACTTGGTTTTGGCTTTTTGTGGTTTTTAGTCATTCTATGGCTTTATGACATCATTATTAATTTTGCTTCTTGGTTAGTTCGCTGGCACGTTGATGTGTTAAAATTTAATCGAGCGCGACCAGTAGTGAAACGCATGAATCGACTTCAAGTAGCGTATGTTTACAAACGTAATCCAAGATTGAAAAAATGGAAAAACGCATTAGCACTTATTGCATTAGTAGCAATCTTTGTTGGCGGCATTACGAGTGTGGTACACGGAGTTGCTTGGCGTTTTAATCTGTCGGATAATCCACTTCAAGAAACCATTGAAACGAAAGAAATGTCATCGTCAATTGAGCTTGAAGAGACATGGGTGATTGAATCGGATTTAGCGATTGGGCGTGTCCGCATTGTGCGTGGGGATTCATCGGTTCTCCATATTACCTCGAATGAACTTGAAGATTTTCCAGTCACGATTACGATCGATGAAGACACAAGACGTATTGCAGTAGAAAATACAGTTGAACGTCGCTTGTTTGCGTTTGATTTCTTCTGGACATTGTTTGGTGAACAACCCGAAGTTATCATCGAAGTCCCTGAAGATTTAGTGATATCACACATACAAATAAAAGGAGAAAACGGCAGTGTCTATATAAACGACATAGTAACGGAAGAAATTATAGTGGATACGTTAAATGCGGGTGTTTATTTTCGTAACGTTCGTGCAAATACGGTAAACATTCAAACAACGAATGGCCGTATTGAGTTCCGTGATGTATCGATTTCTCAAGATATTAATGCCAACACAACGAACGGAAAAATCGATTTTAGTCGTGTTGAGGCAGAGTGGATTTACGTGAATACGACGAATGGTGCGATTGAACTACGCAATATTCATGTTAGTGATACGCCAGGAGCACGTTTGGATGCAAAAACAACCAATGGCGGTATTACATTGGTTGATGTGTATATGTTGTGGGTTGATTTAGCCACAACAAACGGAAATGTTACATACCATAATGCAGATCAATCGTTTGTGCTTGACCGTATCCGTGCAGCAACCACCAATGGGTCAAAAAATGTTACTGTTAATGCGGATGTAACCGTTAATCCATAAAAATGCATATTAATAAAAACCATAAATAAAAATGTGCTATAATAAATCCGACCGACCGTTCGGTCGGATTTCTATTTTGGGGGTTTTATCATGAAAAGGTTTATTAAATTTTCCGTGCAAAAAGCGATTACGATCTTTATGGTCGTTATTGCGGTATCGATCTTTGGTATTGTATCTTTTACACGTTTAACAACGGATTTGTTTCCAAATATTAACATTCCGTACGCACTTGTTATTACGACGTACCCAGGTGCTAGTCACGAGGAAGTAGAATCGGAAGTCTCGATTCCACTTGAGACACAATTTCAGACAACAACAAACGTGATTGAAGTTACGTCGATGTCAAGTGAAAATGTCTCGATGATTATGCTTGAGTTTAGTCCTTCAGCGAACATGGAAACAGCTTTATCTGAGATGACTAGGGACTTAAGTATGGTTGAAGACAGCCTCCCTGACGGTGCAGGAAAACCGATTATTTTGGCATTAAATCCGGATATGCTGCCGGTGATGACATTTTCGATAACTTATGAAGGAATGAGTTTACAAGAACTAACCGATTGGGTTGAAAATGATATTCGTCCTCAAGTTGAGCGTGTTGCAGGTGTGGCGAATATGCAAATAAGTGGTGGCTATAACGCTGAAATACGCGTGATGCTTAATCAAGAAGCAATTGATGATTTTAATGAGTCTTTGCCAAGTATGCTTGATTTTGAGATTGATAAAGCTTATATTGGTGACATTTTAATGGGACAAGACTTTAGTTATCCATCTGGGTTTGTTAATGTAGGTGGGATTAGTTATTTAGTGCGTGTTGGTGATAGCTTAGAAGATATGGACGCACTAAAGTCGTTAAAACTCTTTGATATGGCCGGTTATACGTTAACGCTTGATGATGTTGCGGATATTGAGTTTTCTCCCGCGAATGAACAAACGTATTCCAAAGTCAATGCCGAAAATGCTTTAACGATTACGATTCAAAAAGGATCGGAATACGCTACGACCGATGTCACGAATGGGGTGAATCGTGTTTTAAATAACTTGGTGGAGGATGATGTAAATATTAATGTCACCATGTTGCTTGACCAAGGTGAATACATTGAGCAGTCCACCGGAAGCGTAACTAATAATATGATTTTAGGTGGTGTTTTAGCGCTTGTTGTTTTATTGGTGTTCTTACGTAATCTTCGTGTGACGTTTATTGTTGGTGTCGCTATCCCAATTAGTTTGTTGTTTGCGATTGTCCTTATTTATCTATCGGGCATTACCTTAAACATTGTGTCACTTGGGGGATTAGCCTTAGGTATTGGGATGCTTGTGGATAACAGCATCGTGGTTATGGAAAACATTTTCCGTATGAAACGCGAAGGCGCTTCAAATAAAAAAGCAGCGCTTTACGGTACGCATCAAGTTGGTGGAGCCATTACGGCAAGTACGTTAACTACGATTGGGGTATTTTTACCGGTTATGTTTATTGAAGACTTTATTCGTGAAATATTCTATCAGTTGGCATTAACTGTTTCCTTTAGTTTAATCGCATCACTTTTTATTGCTCTGACGCTAGTGCCTGCACTTGCAAGCAAGGTTTTGAATGAAGATGAAACAAGTAAAGAACATAAAGAAACGATTTTTGATAAGTTAAAAGTCTGGTATGAGACAGCCTTGTCAGCTATGTTTAAGTTCCGTGGATTTATTCTTGCAGGCGTGTTGGCGCTCTTTGTGGTTGTTAGTGTTCTTGCGACGAGCCGCGGATTTGAGTTTTTCCCTGAAAGCGATGAAGGAACCTTAAGTATTTCAGTTGAGATGCACTCAGACGAACCGCTTGATTTTAGTGCCTTTAGTGATACCTTAGACCAACTGTATGATGACTTAAGGACATATGAGGATATTGAATCGATTGGCATTTCTTTAGGTGGAGGCATGTTTATGATGGGGACACCAAGTGCTGATCGTGCAAATATTAATATTGTGCTGCGGGACGATCGTGAGATGAGTACAGAAGCTATGCGAAATGAAATCATTGATTTACTTGATACGGATTACGATCAGTTAGTCTTTGAAGTCAGTGGGACACAGGGCGACGTGGCGATGCTAACAGGGTCAGGTATTCAAGTTCGTCTATATGGCTTAGATTTAGAGGTTTTACGTCAAGAAGCACTTGAGATTCAAGCGATTTTAGAAACGGTTGATGGCGTTCGAGATGTCGACCCAGGATTTGGCCGTGAATCGCGTGAAGTGAAAATTACGGTTGACAAAGAGGTTGTGGTTAACTATATCTCGCTCGTTTCAGATACACCAAGACCGTTAACGGTTGAGGATGTTTGGATGATGGTTGCGGGGCAAATTGCTGGGCCACAATCGATTGGTGAAGTTCGCTTTGATGGGCAGATGTACTCGGTTTATCTCTATGAAGAAGGCGATGAAAAAACGACTTCATTTCCTTCTGTTGAAGCGCTTGATTTACTCGTGGTTGGGTATGACCCGATGACCGATTCATTTGTTACGGTTGGGGATGTAGCTGATGTGCGTGTGCAACCTGGATTCTCGACCATTACACGTATTGATGGTGCCCGTAGCATCACAATTAGTGCCGAAGTTGCTTCTGGATATAACGCAACACTTGTGGCACAAGATGTTGAAGAGGCGATGGAAGCATACACGTTACCAAGTGGGTATGAGTTTGAATACCTTGGTGAGAACGAAGAAGTGATGGCGGCGATAGAAACATTGATCTTAATGGCTGTTCTTGCTATTGCGATTGTCTATATGGTTATGGCTAGTCAGTTCCAGTCATTAATTTATCCGTTTATTATTATGATTACGATCCCGCTTGCGTTTACAGGTGGTTTCTTCATTCTTTATGTGTTTGGTATGCCAGTATCGATTGTGGCTATGCTAGGACTTATTGTACTAAGTGGGGTCGTTGTTAACAACGGAATCGTACTCGTTGATTATATTAATCAGCTAAGGATTCGAGGAATGGAATTAAAAGACGCTATTATTGAAGCGGGGAAAGTCCGTATGCGCCCTATCTTTATGACGGCTTTAACAACGATATTAGCGATGAGTGGGATGGCGATCGGGTTCGGGGAAGGCGCTGAACTTATGCAGCCGATGGCGTTGACTGCGATTGGTGGTCTGATCTACGCTACATTCTTAACCATATTCATCGTGCCGCTGCTTTATTATAGTGTAACGTTACGTGGCCGTTATGTATTCGGTGGATTCTTTGCAGTCGCATCATTTGCGGCAAGTGCATTTTTCTTACTTGAGGCTTATTATCTATACGGTATGCTTGCGTTAGTTTCTGGACTTGTGTTCTTAGGGCTGATGCTCTTTACACCGAAAAGACCGCTGAACTTAGCCTTGACACTTGGTGATGAATCATGGGATGATGGCGTGGTTCCAGGGAGCGAATACGATGAATCCTAAAAAAGAAGCAATTTTACGTAAAGTTTTAGATATACTGTCTCAAAGTGAGCATGAACAAAAACTTACTTTATCGCATATTGCGGAATCGTTGGATATGGGGAAAAGTACACTTTATGAGTATTTTCCACATAAAGATGCGATGATTTGTGATGCCATGTTTCTTGTGCTTGATGAGAATTTGTTAAACCTTACGAAACCACTTGATGAAGCATGTGATTTTGAAGAAGCGTTATCGAGCTATATTGAGCGCTCATTTCATTTGGCAAATGAGAATAAATTGATTGAAAACATGATGCAGAATGTTGATGTTGCTCGTGTTGGTGCACAGTATAAAGCAAAGATTGATAAGAAACTTGTTGAATTTTACGCAGAACTTCAAAGTTACCTTGATGAATTATTTGCGATTGGTTACAAAGAAAGTGTGATTAATAAACCGTTTGAGGGGATGGAACGATTAACGGTTGAATCGTTATTACTTGGTGCGTTTATAATGGTTCAACACCCTTTTTCAAAGCTCGACAAATCGGGGTTCACCCACCATCTCTATCAAACGATTTTGACACTGCTTAATTAATAAGTAAAGGCCGACATTTATTTAAATGTCGGCCTTATTTAGGTGGAGTTGTTTGCTTGTGCCATCTTGATACAAAGTGATTGTGTAGGTTGTTTCATCTTCAATTAAGATGCCATGCTTGTAAAAAATGTGGAGGGGTATTTGATAGTGCGTTGATGCGTGTTGATAGATGGATTGTTTACGGGATTTATCTTTGATGGTTTCAAAATAGAGTTTTGGTTTTACATTTGATCTTTTAAGGTAATAGGTTTTTAGTTTGTGGTGCCACTTAGGATCAAGTTTATGTTTGTCAATGATGAAATGAATAAAGCTATAAAGGTCATGCAGTTGGTAACTTAAGAGCGGTTGATGTTGGGTTTTTGCTTCGGTATAAAGCAGGGCAAAGAAATCAAATGGATTACCATAGGCCATGGCTAGGTGATAAATGATATGAGCAAAGTGGTTTTTATTGTGGAATACATTCAAGGTCGTCTCAACTTTATGAATGTGTTCGATGTCTTGTGCGTGTAAGACGTGATTCGATTTTATTTCGTAAGGCGCGGTGTCATGGTATTGGTAGTTAAAACGTGCAGCCTCATTGCGAATTTTTGTCCCTCTAAGCATTTTTAAGAAGCCAAGCTGTAGTTCTTTAGCACCAAGGGTGAAAACGTCATTGAAGGTCTTTTTGAATGCATTTAGGTCTTCTTCAGGGAGTCCGGCAATCAAATCAAGGTGCATATCAATGATGGCTTTCTCTTTGATGAGGGTGATGTTTTTAAATAAGGTGTGATTATCTTGAATGCGATCCACAAGGCGGTTGGTTTGGTCGTGTGTTGATTGGATACCAATCTCGAATCGAAAAAGATGTTTGGGTGCATGCTTATGGATATGGTCAATGATTTTTTCGTCGAGGATATCGCCAGTTATTTCGAACTGAAAGACTTGGTTTGGTTTATGGTGCTCAATGATAAAGTCGATGATATTTAGCATGTTTTTGTTTGCGTTAAAGGTTCGATCAAGAAACTTAAAGGTTTGTACGTTGTTGTTGATTAGGAAGTGTAAATCGTTTTTTATGGTTTCAAGGGGAAAGAAGCGAACGCGCTTTTCAAGTGAAGAAAGACAGTAACTACACTGAAATGGGCATCCTCTACTTGTTTCGATGTAACTAATTTTATGCGGAAAATGCGGTAAATCACGTGGGTCGTAATAGGGCGAGTTAAGTCGGGATAGATCTAAGATCTCGTTAAGTGGTGTTGAGTGAAGGGTGCCGTTTTTTTGATACGCGAGGTTAGTTAATCCCTGAATTGAGGTGCCACGGATAAAGTGATTAATGGCTTGGTCAATAATGTGTTCACCCTCGCCTTTGACAATTAGATCAACGGGAAGTGTTTTTATAAAGGTTTCTGCATCGTAACTCACTTCAGGACCGCCTAAGATTATGGGTGTATTAAGCACGTTTTTAAGTTTAACGGTGAGTGCTTTAACAATTTCAACGTTCCATATATAGGTACTAATGCCAATAACTTTGGGATTAAGCTGTTGGATGGAATGTACCATGTCTTCAAGAGGATCTTTAATGGTGAATTCAATAAAATCTGTGGCGAGCGCGCTGTTCGCATGAAGAAGCCGAATGGCGTTGTTTGTGTGAATGTATTTGGCATTGATGGCGACAAATAGAGCGTCCATTGTATCACTTCCTTAGGTTATATTTTACCATAGGAAGACGGTTTGTGATAGAATAAAGAGGGTGGTGATTTGATGGGTATTTTTAAACTTAAAACAGAATACGAACCCAAAGGGGATCAAGAAAAAGCAATTGAAAAATTAATCGATTCAATTGATCTTGGTGCGAAGGAACAAGTGCTGCTTGGTGCAACAGGAACAGGGAAAACATTTACGATGAGTAACGTGATTAAGCACATTAATAAACCGGTACTTATTTTGGCACATAATAAGACGTTAGCTGGTCAACTCTATTCTGAGTTTAAAGAGTTTTTTCCAGACAATCGCGTTGAGTATTTTATCTCTTATTATGATTACTACCAACCCGAAGCGTATGTACCGAGTCGGGATTTATACATTGAAAAAGATGCTCAAACCAATGATGAGATTGATGAAATGCGTCACAGTGCAACGGCATCGCTTTTAGAGCGCAAAGATGTCATTGTTGTCGCAAGTGTTTCGTGTATCTATGGAATTGGTGACCCGGATGACTACCGTGATGCGACACTGACGATTCGTCAAGGCGATATTATGGAGCGGGATGCGCTTTTAAATAAACTTGTCGACATGCTTTTTGTTCGTAATCAAGTGGATTTTGAGCGTGGGTCGTTTCGCGTAAAAGGCGATACGGTTGAAATATTGCCGACGTATAAAAAAGACCAGGCGATCCGTATTGAGTTTTTTGATGATGAAGTTGAACGCATTCGTATGTTTGATATTGTGACGGGTGAAATTTTGGATGATTATTCGGTGATTACGCTATTTCCAGCGACGCAGTTTGTGACGAATAAATCCAAACTTGAAGAAGGGATTAATCGCATTGAAGCGGAACTTGAAGCAACCCTTGAAGTATTTAAAGACGAGGGGAAAATTGTTGAAGCTGAGCGCTTAAAACAACGCACAAATTACGATGTTGAAATGCTTCGTGAAATTGGGTCGTGTAAGGGTGTAGAAAACTATTCACGTCATTTATCGCTTCGTAAGGCAGGCGAAACACCATCAACGCTGATGGACTTTTTTGGAGATGACTATTTATTAATTGTTGATGAGTCTCATGTCACATTGCCACAGGTTCGTGGGATGTTTAATGGCGATCGTGCCCGTAAACAAACGCTAGTTGATTACGGATTCCGTCTACCGAGTGCCCTCGATAACCGACCGCTTAATTTTGATGAATTTAAAGAGAAGATTCATCAGGTTGTTTATGTTAGTGCAACCCCGGGTGATTACGAGATGGCTCAGACGGATTTGGTTGTAGAACAGATTATCCGCCCAACCGGTTTGCTTGACCCAAAAGTCGAGGTAAGACCTAAAGAAGGTCAAATTGATGATTTAGTGAGTGAAATCTATCGACGCATTGAACAAAACCAGCGTACGCTCATCACAACGCTAACGATTAAAATGAGTGAAGATTTGACGTCGTATTTAAAAGAGTTAGGGATTAAGGTTGCCTATTTACATAGTGAGATCAAAACGCTTGAACGGATTGAAATTATTCGAGATTTACGTTTAGGTGTGTATGATGTTTTAGTTGGGATTAATCTGCTACGTGAAGGTTTAGATTTACCCGAAGTTTCCTTTATTGCGATCCTTGATGCGGATAAAGAAGGCTTCTTACGTTCGGCACGCAGTTTGATTCAAACAATTGGTCGTGCGGCCCGTAACAGTGAGGGGAAAGTTGCACTCTATGCCGATCGCATCACGAATTCAATGGAAATAGCCATTGATGAGACTAGACGTCGTCGTGAGATTCAGCAAGCGCATAATGAGAAATACGGAATCATTCCTACGACCATTAAAAAAAGCATTCGCGAATCGATTCGTGTGAAACTTGAAGCTATTGATGATAGCGGAGAAAAAGATATTGCGAAACTTTCAAAGCTTGAGAAAGAAGCATTAATTGATTCACTGAATAAAGATATGCGTAAAGCAGCTCGGGATTTGGATTTTGAGAAAGCTGCAGAATACCGTGATTTAGTGTTAGAAATAAGAGCATCTATGTGATGCTCTTTTTTGATGGACACTTTGTGAAAAATGTTTATTGACCTAATTGTGACGAATGTGTCATAATTCAAGTATGAGGTGATGTTTATGCCGAAAAAAACGTTTATGAACCTATCGGAGGGTAAAAAACGGGCGATAACCAACGGATTAATCAAAGTATTTGATGAATATGGGTATGATAAAACGACAGTAGCCAACATCGTTAAAACGTGTCACATACCACGAGGTAGTTTTTATCAGTATTTTGAGGATAAGTATGATGCCTTCCGATATTTAATCGATGTGAATCAGAAAGAGAAGATGATTTATCTTAAACCTTACCTTGATAAACTCGGCACAGTATCTTTTTTTGACCTTTATGTAGATTTGATTGATGTTGGCCTACAATTTGCTGAAGACAGGCCGGAACTTGTCCGTATATGGATGCGGTTTTATCAGACGGTTGACCGCCGTGTTGATTATGAGTGGAAATTATTTGAAAGCATGGCTATTGATGCGCTTGTTGATCTTTTAGAACAAGATGCCAAACAAGGGTGCAGTAAAAAAAAATATGATAAACACATGGTTGCTAAGATGCTTTTCCGGTATCAGTCCATGGAGATATTGGAAGCGTTTAATCGTGGCGTTGAAAAAGAAGTGATTAAAGAGGAAGCAAGAAAATTTATGCATATTATTCGTTATGGTGTAGAAAGTGAGGCGTGTT
Organism: Candidatus Izemoplasma sp.; assembly: GCA_007131405.1. GTDB lineage: Bacteria > Bacillota_I > Bacilli_A > Izemoplasmatales > Izemoplasmataceae > SLQR01. Next base: position 2,351 of record SLQR01000069.1, on the reverse strand, counting down.
ATGAGTAAGAAAGTGTTTGAAGTCAAGGATTTACGTTACCGTTACCGTAAAGGGAATGTTGAGGCAGTACGCGGTATTAGTTTCGATGTGTATGAAGGAGAAATTTTTGGCTTGCTTGGTCCAAGTGGTGCAGGAAAGAGTACGACACAGAAAATTATGACAAAGCTCTTTAAAGAGTATGCGGGTGAAATTGTCTACTTGGGCAAAGACCTAAAGCAGTACGATAACCAGTACTTTGAAACATTAGGGGTTGGGTTTGAGTTGCCAGTGCATTTTTCAAAGTTGACAGGGCTTGAAAATATGAAGTTTTTTAGTCAGTTGTATAAAGAGCGCGCAGATATTGAAACATTGCTTGATATGGTGGGTCTTTTAGACGATAAAGATCGCATGGTTGCGCAGTACAGCAAAGGCATGAAGATGCGTCTTAACTTTGTGCGGGCTTTGTTGAATAAACCCAAACTGCTTTTCTTAGATGAAGTAACCAATGGACTAGATCCAAAGAATGCGCGTATTATCAAGGATGCAATTAGGCGCTTTAAAGAGGAGGGTGGAACGGTGTTTTTAACCACCCACTTGATGAATGATGTCGAAGAACTGTGTGATCGTGTGGCGTTTATTCGTCAGGGTGAGATTGTTGAGATTTCAACGCCGCGCGACTTAAAAATTAAGTATGGTGAACGTGAGGTTCGTGTGGAGTACTACAATAATAATCAAACGAAAGAAGCTAAGTTTCCACTTGATGGACTTGGTGAAAACAAAGAATTTTTAGCCCTTTTAGAAGAGGAAACGATTGAAACCATCCACAGTGGTGAAACAACGCTTGATCAAATCTTTATTGAAGTGACAGGTGAAAAAGTCGATGCATAATTTCTTAAACCTTTTTAAAGGTGAAATGCAACGGATGATAAAATATAAGATTTTACAGATTAGTTTTGTGGTAACTTTGCTGTGGTTGGTTATTATGTTTTTAATTGGTGCCGATTATGTTGGTGATTTTGTGCCGCTCTTTATCTTTATGGATGCGTCGATGATGACGGTACTGCTTGTTGGGGCTAACTTGTTTTTTGAGAAACAAGAAAATACGCTTAAGACGATGTTGATTACCCCATCAAGTTATTACGCTATTTTAGCCTCTAAGTTTATTGCGTCTGTTTATTTAGCGCTTCAATCGGCCATTTTAATTTCACTGTTTGCGTATATCTTGTTTGATGTGTCTGTGAATTTCCCACTATTAGTTCTGTTTGTGGTTGTGATTACCTTTGCGCATACAGCGATTGGCTTTACCTTTACCGTTTTTGTCCGTGAATTTACGGGTCTGCTGGCGTTTATGATTTTTTACATGTTTTTGTTTGCGTTTCCAAGCATATTCTACTTTTTGGGTATTTTTGGAGATGCGTTTGAGTATATTTTAATGTTTTCGCCAACGCATGGTTCGTTGTTGATGATTGATTATGCGTATGGGGTTGAGGTATCTTGGTATTTACTATTAATAGCGAATACTTATTTGGTTATGCTTGGGATTGGATTGATTCATTTTGTGGTATCACCGAAATATGTTGAAACAGCGGTTAGGGAGTGAGACGATGAAAAAATATGTGAAGTTACTCCGTTACGAGTTTAAAAGCCTTGTACGTGAAAAGATGACAATGGTTATGCTCGTTTACCCAATTATGCTTATGCTTATTGGTTCGTATGTTCTTCCACAGATTATTGACCAGTTTGGTGATGAGGGTCCAGGTGAGCGGTTGGCGGGCTTAATTATGATTGTTGTCTTTGCGTCGATTGCGCCGTTTATTGGGGCGGCAATGCTTGGGTTCGGGTTACTTGATAACCGTGATGATAATACACTTGATACTATACGTGTAACACCGATCTCACTTAGAGGTTACATCACGTTCAAATCAATCTACGCATATCTATTAAGTATTAATGGAACGTTTTGGATTATTTATGGAACAAAGTTATTGAGTGGTGATGGGTATACGTTCATGGGAGAGAACTTATTTGATTATTTTACGTTAAGCAGTGTGATTGTATACGCACTCGTTGCTGGGCTCTTTACCCCAGTGTTTGCTTTGTTCTTAGCTTCAGTAGCAAAAAACAAAATTGAAGGGTTCGCTTATATGAAGGCAAGCGGAATGGTTATTATGTTGCCAGTCTTATCCGTTATTGAACCACTTCAAGACTGGAAACAGTATTTTCTTGGAATTGTCCCAATTTTCTGGCCGGTCAAAGGGTTGCTTGTGGATACTGGGATTTTAGATCACGAACACAACCTACCTGTTTACGGGTATATGCTTGTAGGGACGGCGTTAATGCTTGGTATGAGTTTGGTTGCTTATCGAGTTTTC
>SLQR01000080.1 GCA_007131405.1 Candidatus Izemoplasma sp. | reverse complement strand
CATCAACCACCGTCTCTTTAACAATACCTTTGCCAAAGTATTATCCGTCTTGCAAGTCTTGCTTACGGCAGCGATGATTGCTTTAGCGATTCTCTGGTCGATGCACTTTAATAGCTATTTATCGACCGAAAATAGCACCATTTCCACCATGATTGGACCGAGTCTAATCGCCGCAACGGTCTTAACGCTTGTTCAAGCTGTCCTTGTCTTCTTAGGCAACAAAGAACAAAGCGATCCTGACGAAGTCTTTGCCGATTAATTGAAAACGAAGTACCGCTAAAACGCGATACAACCTGCGCAGAGAATTGACTCTGTGCAGGTTGTTTTATTTTTCAAAGAATTAAGCGTATAATGAATCTATAAAGGGGGAAACACTCATGCATGATCTACGGGCGAATAAACGCCCAAGCCTCGATGTCTTAATGACGGGTGGCATTGCGTTTATGTTTGCGGTCTTAATCTTTTACTTTTTGCTGATTGCGTTAATTGAAACGCAAGGTTTTTTGTTCCGTATTGATTGGGAGAATTTTGAATTTTTTGGTGTGACCTCACGTGAAGCGTATTTTTCTTTCTTAATGGTTCTTGTGGGCTTGTTTATTCTTTTTACCGCTCTCCATATAATCTTGCTTCATTGGTGGAAAAGACGAAACTACAGTGAACTTCATTAAGCGCTACTGAGTAGCGCTTTTCTTTTGTCGGTGGGCATTTATACAAGAATATGCTAAGATAGAAGAGAAGATAGATTAAGGGGGATATCAATGCGTAAAAAGAAAGGCTATTTGTATTCATACACCATGACCATGATTATTTTACTCATCGCGGTGATTTTTCTGCTGTTTATTCTTGTGTTTGCTGACCGCACGGCCCATAGTTATATAACCGACATGAACTGGCGTGAATTTAGGTATTTTGGTGAGCAAAATGGTGAGGCGTATTTTTCAGTGATGTTTACGCTCATTGGTTTATTGTTTGTGATGATTGGGCTTCATTTTCTAAGCATCTACCAACAGAATAAAGGGAAGTACCGTAATTTTTAAATACACTACGCATGTAGTGTGTTTTTTTTATCGTCACATATTTTTCATAAGAATCAGCCCTTTATCAAGTATAATGGAACTATAAAGACAAATTTATTGAGGTGAACATGTGGATTTTTTAAGCAGTTGGTGGTTAATTGCCATGGCGCTTTTCGTGGTATGTTTTGTGTTAAGTCAATCGCTTTTCTTTTTGCTTAAGGCGCGCAAGCGTGCGCTTGAACTTGGACTCAGTAAAGAAGAAATCAGACAAACAATCGTTTCAACGATGATTTTTTCGATTGCGCCTTCAGTGGCGATCTTGCTGGGGTTGCTTGCCTTAAGCAAAGTGTTGGGTGTCGTTATTCCTTGGATTCGCTTAAGTGTCTTAGGGGCTGTGACCTATGAACTCCCTGCGACGATTAATGTTGTTGAAGGGGTGTTTGGGGAATCCATTGGGAACCGCATTAGTGACCCACAAATCTTTGTGACGGTGCTTTGGGTGATGACGCTGGGGATTATCCCACCGCTGATCATTGTGCCGCTCTTTTTAAAGCGTATCCAAAGCAGGGTCAAAACGATTCGTAAAAAAGACTCAAAGTGGGGCGACCATTTTATGAACGCGATGTTCTTAGGGATGATTTCAGCCTTTTTAGGGTATGTTGTTGCGCCACGCCTTGATGAGGTGACTGGTGAAACGTATGTCTCACTGCTTGCGGTCCTTACGCTTATCAGTTCCGCCGTGATTATGGCAGTGATTGGAATTATCATTACAAAATACAAAAAAGAATGGCTTAAAAATTATGCCATCTCAGTCAGTATGCTGGGGTCGATGGCCTTAGCGATACTGTATGCTTACTTGGGGGTGAGGTAATGAAAACCTATCAAGATAAAGTCCATCTTTGGGGACGTATTTGGATGGTCAGTGCCTTACTCATGATGATTTCGATTCCGGCGATTATTAGTGTTACCTTAAACGAGTGGCCACACCTACAAAGTTTCTTACAAGGCCTTTTTACCACCGCGATTATCTTTTGGACGGTGACCACCGTTGAAGTCTTTACCTTTTCACCAATGCTTGGGAGTGCGGGAACCTATTTAGGGTTCACCACTGGGAATCTTACGAACTTAAAAGTGCCTTCAGCGCTGAACGCGATGCAAGGCTTAGATGTTAAACCAGGCAGTGAAACGGGTGATGTGGTTAGTGCGATTGCGATTGCCTCAAGCACGATCATTACGACCTTGATTATTGCCTTAGGGGCGGCGCTTTTGATCCCGCTTACGCCACTGCTTGAAGCGGCGGTTTTGCAACCGGCCTTTGATAACATCATCCCGGCACTCTTTGGTGCCCTTGGGGTTGTTTATATTGCCCGTGCATGGAAAATTGCCGTGGCACCGATTGTGGCGATGTTACTTATCTTTTTGCTGATTCCAGGGACCACCGACTTAGTCGGTATTATGGTGCCTGTTGGGGTTGTTATTGCCCTTATTTCTGCCCGTATTCTTTACGTAACCAATAAACTATAGGAGGTTTAATTATGGAACTCATTCCCATCATACTCATCGTTATCGTTTTACTGATGTTACTCATCATTTTATTGATTAACACCCTGACCTTTAAACCAGACCTGAAAAAAGTCGCAAAAGAGACACCCGATGACGTCGATAAATACCGCGTCATTCAGTCCTTACAAACCATGATCCGCTTTAAGACTATTTCCTATGCGGATAAAGCGCTTGAAGATGAGAATCAATTTAAAGCGTTTCGTGATTACTTACAAACACGTTACCCAAAAATTAACGCGCTCGCTGAGTGCGAAGAGATCGGCGAGACAGGTATTTTATTCACACTAAAAGGCAGCCACGGTGGGAACCCCGTTGTTTTAATGTCCCATTATGATGTGGTGCCTGAAAACGGCACGTGGAAACACAATCCTTTTTCTGCGGAGTTAATTGACGGAAAAATCTATGGCCGCGGAACGTTAGACACAAAAGGCACGCTGTGTGCCGTGATGGAAAGTGTTGAACATCTTTTAGGCAATGGGCATACCTTTACCCATGACCTTTATCTAGCTTTTTCAGGGGATGAAGAAACCCGTGGACCAAGTGCGCCAGCGATTGTTGAACACTTAAAAAAACACGATGTCAAGCCACGCTTTGTCCTTGATGAGGGTGGCGCCTTAGTTGAAGGTGTCTTTCCAGGGGTAACAAAAAAAGCCGCGATGATTGGGTTAGCTGAAAAAGGCTATTTAAACATCACCTTAGAAGCACACGCTCAAGGTGGTCACGCGTCCATGCCGCCAAAAGATATGCCCGTGACGGACCTTGCAAAAGCGATTACCAGTCTGAATGATGGCACGTTATTTGACCGCAAAAAAACCGACGTAACGATGCAAATGTTTAACACCATCGCTAGACACTCTACCTCGTTTGTGAACCGCATGATTTTTGCGAACCTTTGGTTAACTTGGCCACTGGTTAAAATGAACGCCAAAAAAGACCATGGTGAACTTAACAGTTTGCTGCAAACCACGCAAGCCTTCACGATGATGGAAGCAAGCAATGCGATGAATGTTTTACCGTCAAAAGCAAGTGTTGGGATCAACTACCGCATCTTAACCGGTGAAACGGTAGAAGAAACCCACGAAGCTGTTAAAGCGCGCATCAATAATACCGCGATTGAAACACGCATTATCAAAGGCGCTGACCCAACCCCGGTATCAAACATGGATGATTCATACGATCTTTTAACGGATACAATTCGCGCCTTCTGGGGTGACGTGGTGCCAACGCCTTACTTAATGATGGCAGGGACCGATTCGCGTTACTACCACGATATAAGCGCGAATGTATACCGCTTTTCACCCATGCAAATGACCAAAGCCGAACGCGCCACCATCCATAGCACAGAGGAAGCAATTCAGACCGATGAACTGATTCGTTGTGTGCAGTTTTACATCATGTTACTGAAGCGTCTTAACTAGTACTTTAGGTGAAATACACCTTGTTTTATGGTAAACTTATGCATAAGGAAAACACCCATATTTTTTACAAAAGAGAGGATTTTGACCATGTTTGAACCATCCCCAGGCAAACAAAGTATTCCACCTAAACCAACCGAAGAAGTGATCATTACGAAAACCCAAACGGCTCCGCTTTACGGCGCGAAAGCCATCGGCAGTCCAATGATGCTAATGATACTGTTTATTATTCTTTATTTTTTCGTGATGATGTTCCGAAATCCGGGCTTCAGGGCTGGGTTTGCCCTCGGCGTGATTGCTTACATCGTTTTACTCGGTTTAAACATCATCAGCATCCAAAAAAATGAAGTTGTCTTAACCGATCGTCGCTTAATCTTTAAAAGCGGAAAACCAAATGGCGTCCCAAAAGATTATCTTTACCCAACAATTTTAAATGTTTTACCGGTAACGCCACTGCTTGGGCGTGTCTTTAAGTATGGTCACCTTGATTTGGTGATTGAGGGTCAAGTGAATGTTGAACGCATTACAGGCATTCAAGACCATCAAGCGTTCGCCGATACCGCCATGAAGTCATTAATCGACGAAGCCAAAAAACAGACACGCCACCACCCAATGTATAAGGAGTGACCTTCATGCCACTAAAAAAAGATCCCTTGCTCGAAGAACTCGCTTATACGCGAGACCAACTGAAAATAAAATATCGAGACACGTTTGATCGTGTCCCGATTATTTGTTCGGATGAAGCACTCCATGAAATGGCCAAACGCACGCCGATGAAAATCAGTGACTTTAAAGCCATCCAAGGCTTAGGTGACATTTTCATCGAACGCTACGCGGAAGATTTTTTACGCGTCATCTTAAAACATAAAAACGCGCTTGTCAACGAGGTCAATGTCTCCAAACAATCCAAACGAGTACTTGCCAACTATAAAGACCGCTTAACCAATATTAGTCGGCGTAACCGCAACCTCTATACGGGGAAAGTCTCTCGCCGTTTAGGGGTGGATTTATACCAAGACCACTTGCGCGGCACCTTAAGTGATTACATGCTTAAACACCAGCGCCATGCGTTGCGTTTAACGCATGTTAAAGACCAAGAAGTCTCAAAAGATGAAGAAAGTTTTCACCGTACGCTCACGCTTTTATACCGTGAGATAAACCGTGAAGCCAAAGAACGCGGGTCCTATGACCTTTATATTGCCTATCCGTTTGTCCAAGGAAAACTTCAAGGCGAGGGATTTGAAGTCAAAGCCCCTTTGATGTTTTTTCCGGTGTTACTTGAACGCAAGGGCTATGACTTTTATCTTACCTTTAACAAAGAAAAAGATGTCGTCATTAACCGTGACTTATTGCTTGCGAACAATAAATTTAATAACCTTGGGGACATCAAAGATATCCCGAGTCCCGAAGATTTAACGATTGATAAAATTAATTCCGTTCTTATGCCTTTTTTAGAAGAAAATCACATCGACATGAAAGGCAAACACCACATCAAAGATCTCTTTGAACCGTTTGAGTCGACAGTCAAAGGCGATTTCAAACGCGTAAAAAAAGGTTCATTATCATTAAAGAATTATATTGTCCTTGGAAAATACCGCATCTATTCATCAAAACTGCAAGAAGACATTACCGACATACTAGCCAAAAAAACCTACAATGAACTTTTGGAAGGGTTACTGGATGAACCCTATAAAACCTATGATTACAGCAAAAAACACCCGTTTAAAGGCTTAAACGCAAACGGGATACACGAATCCGCACTAACGTACATAAACGATCTTAATTACTCGCAAGAAAAGGTTATTGATCTGATTAACGACAACGATAAACTCGTGATTTGGGGTCCCCCTGGGACCGGGAAATCACAAACCATTACGAGTTTGATTGCCAAACAAGTTGAACGCGGTGAAAACGTCCTCGTGGTCTCAGAAAAAAAAGTCGCCCTTGATGTGATTAAATCCCGTCTTGGGTATGCGTCAAAATTTGCGATGTTTATGGATGACTCGCAAGATAAACAAGCGTTCTACAAACAAATCAAAGGCCATATTGATCCTTTACCCCCGGTACGTAACCACAACAACGACCGAATGACACTCGATGAACAAATCGAGAAAACCTTAAACAAACTACGCAACATGCATAAAGCCTTTTACACCCCAGCGGTCGTGGATGTTGAACTCTATAAACTCTACCCGCGCTTTTTAGCGGAAAACAAAATCAAGGAAACCTTTTTCCCTGAAACGATGTACAATCTTTTCTATAAGCACTACCAACCATTTTCATTTGCGATGCTATTAAACCTTGAAGCACGCTTTGAAAACCGTAAGAAGTTAAAAGCGTTACTGACCTATAAAAAAGCACGCGATCAGTACCCCATCATCGATAAGATGAATCTTAAAATTACCCGAAGTGAAAAAATCAAGCGCACCAAATTTTATAAAGACCTCGATACGTTTATAGAGGCGTATCAGAAAAAAATCTTATTTGGAAAAGGTGCCATGCGCAAGCAGTTCATTAAAGACCATATGGAAGATATCGCGTTTTTCTTTAACCGCAAACGCCATCTTAAAAAGTTTATTCAGTTACTGATTAAAGACCCAGGGTTCTATGAACTCATCAAAACTAAGTACCACAGTTTTGAGCGCGCAGATTACCAGTACAGTAAACTCGATGATAACGCCCTTACCTACATCAACATGTTGATGTATGAAGCCCCGTTTAACTCGATAGAGTCGGTTGAACAATACCACCGTGACATCTTTGACGCGGTTTACACAGGCTACTTAGAAAAATTTGAAGCAATGAACCAAGACAAACTGTATGACTTGTCCCATTACAAAGAACAAATGCAGAAACTGGATGCGCTTATGCAAGATAAACAAGGCATGTGCAGTGAATCCTTTGCGATGGCGCTTTATCAAGATGCGCTTAATTTCTCGAACTCAAAACGCATCATGGACATTAAACGTCGCATTGATCACCACCGCAAATGGAGCGTTTCTAAGTTTATCCATACCTATCAGTTAGAACTTTTCTCAAACATTAAAGTCTGGATGATGACCCCAGAAGTTATCAGTGAAATTATTCCACTAAACTTTGCGATGTTTGACCTGGTCATCTTTGATGAGGCCAGCCAAATGTATGTTGAAAAAGCCATCCCAACAATTTACCGCGCCAAAAAAGTGGTGATTGCAGGCGACACCAAACAACTTCGCCCATCAAGTTTAGGACAAGGCCGTTTAAACATCGACGATGATTTAGAGGAGGAAGAAGACCTCGATATTAGCCTAGATGCACAAAGTTTACTCGACCTTGCGCGATTCAAGTATAAAGAAACCATTTTAAACTATCATTATCGTTCGAAATACGAAGAACTGATTAGCTTTTCAAATTATGCCTTTTACGATGGCAAACTGATTGTTTCCCCAAACCAAATCGAACCCAAAAAACCACCGATTGAATACATTGTCTGTGACGATGGGTTGTGGGAAAACCGCCGCAACGAAGCTGAAGCCCGTAAAGTCATTGAACTGATTAAAAAAGTCATTCGTGAAAAAGACCAAGACGAAACGATTGGGGTCATCACCTTTAACACCCAACAAAGGAACCTCATTGAAGATTACCTCGATGAGGAAATCTTCACCAACAAACGCTACAGCAAACGCATCTCGGAAGAACTTAGTCGTGAACACGACGGTGAAGACCAAAGTTTATTCATTAAAAACATTGAAAACGTTCAGGGTGATGAACGCGATATTATCATCTTCAGCACCGCGTACGCGAAAAACCGCGACGGACGGTTCTTACGTCAGTTCGGCTGGTTAAACAATGAAGGCGGGCAAAACCGCCTGAATGTTGCCATATCGCGTGCCAAAAAGAAAGTCTTTATTGTGACCTCGTTTTACCCTCATAACTTCCATGTTGAAGACTTAAAAAGCGTGGGGCCAAAACGCTTAAAACAGTATTTAATGTACTGTTATCATATCTCAAATAAAGACCCTGAAAACGCTCAAAAAGTCTTAGAGTCTTTGTCGGATGCAACCTTTGAACAAACCGATCAAGCGTTATCGCACTTACAAGAAGAAGTCTTAAAACGCTTAGAGCGGGATAAACTTGATGTCAAAACGAACATCGGAATTGGCAAATACAAAATCGACTTTGCGATTCAAGGCGACGAATTAGGCGTCTATAAACTCGGCATTGTGTGTGATGTAAGCAGTGAGAACCACGCCGAAGACATTCGTGATGCGTTTTACCACCAGGAAAAATACTTACGTGCACGTGGGTGGGTAATCTACCGCATCTTTGCGCCTTCGTGGTATAAAGACGCCAATCATGAAATGCGTGAAATTCGTAAACACCTTCGAGACGTCACGCTTCACGATTAATGGATGGCAGACTAACGCGAATAAATGGTCAATGACCGAAAGAATATAAAATCAAAAAAGCTCATTGTAAAGCCAAAAAGAGTTCGTTTTCATCGGACTCTTTTTTGATTTATATAGAGTGTTTACCCTATCGACTATTATAATAAACGTATACTAACACGCTGAGTTCAAGTAAAAATAGGGAGGCAGTTTTTCATGATGAAAAAAGGATTGCTTCTAGGGTTACTCGCATGTGTTTTGTTTATTGTAGCTTCGTGTGGTCGCGCCCCCGACATCACGGTCACAGGGTTTGAGATTGACACGAGTTCGATTACTGAGGCGATGTTTGTCGATGAGTTTGAGTTAACAGACATTGAACTGATTGTGACAAAAAGTGACGATTCGAGTGAGCGTATTCCATTAGCACCGAGTATGCTATCGAGCGCACATCGCACATTACTCACCACACCAGGGGTGCACACCATTACCGTAAACTATGAAGGGTTTACCAACACGTTTACGGTTGAGTTGTTAGTGCGTTACACCGATTTAGAACTTCAAGTGATGGCCATTTATGACCTTGGGGTTGCAACCGGTCTCATTGTTGATGACTATGAAGACTGGCTTGAAAGCATTCGCGGTCCAGCAGGACCTGCAGGTGCTGATGGGTTAGATGGTCAAGACGGGGTAAGCATTGTCGCTGTTGCGATCAATGAACTTGGGCATTTAATGGTCACCTTATCCAATGGTGACGTGATTAATGCCGGTAAAGTGGTTGGTGAAGCAGGCCCTACTGGTCCAGAAGGCCCTGTTGGTCCAATCGGTTCACCAGGTAGTGATGGTCAAGATGGTATTGACGGGCGAGATGGTATTGACGGGCAAGATGGTCTGTATGTTGTTGATATTTATGTTGATGAATTTTACGATGTAATTATTGAATTGTCGGACGGTACAGTCATCAATGCTGGCAATGTCGCACCGGAACCAAAACTATCAGCCTATGAACTGTATCTGCTTTACAATCCATGGTATGATGGCGACGAAATGCAGTGGATTCATGATTTAGCGTATGGGAATTTAGAACCCCCTTACAATCTGCAGGATCCAGTCTATCCAGACAATGTTTCTTTGCTTAGTGTTGCTTATGACCACATTTATGGATCAGAAATAACGGTGGCAGGTATGGTGGTGAGTTACACTTACAACTATGTTCTCTTAGAGCGTGATGGGGATTACCTCATGGCTTGGGTTGGGTGGGATCACCCTTACCGCATTGGTGATCTCATAACACTAACGGGTCATGTCTATACGCATGACCATTTCATCATGATGGATTCATATCAAACTGAAGTCATTAGTTTAAACCATTATGTTGATATTGAGCATTCCTTAACGGATTTAACCGCCGTTTATGCGTATGACACGCATGATTATGCCATGTATCACGGAAAACCAATTGTTCTTGAAGGTGCGATTGTCTACGAACATGGGCGAATCTATCTTGCCCAAGATGACCACCGAATTATGCTTAATTATTTTAATCAAGCCCAAGGGAACATTGAGGACTATCTTGGTGAACATGTTCGAATCGAACTCCATTACTTAGGGGAAGACTGGTCTAATGTGCCGGTCGGTCTATATGACCCAGACATTCATTCGATTGAGATCATCGAAGGCGATGACACGCTGTTTGTGGCGCTTGATGCTGAGTACTTAAGTTCCGCGTATTTTGAAGCGGTTGATAACCGTGTTTATTTACCAACAAGTCTACCAAACACATCCACGGTGACGTGGGTTTCACAAAGCCCTGAGTTTATTGGAAATGACGGGTATGTGCATACGCCACCAGACTCAAGCATGTATGTCGTGTTTGATGCGATGATCACAAAAGGCGATGTACACATTAGTCTCGCAGTGACTGTCTACATTAACGTGTTAGACCTTCAAACGATTGGGTCTTTAGGCGAGACTGATTTAGGTAGAGCGGTCCATGTTGAAGGGGTCATTTATTACTACACAACCAACTATGTTTATCTCTATGATGGCACAGGTTATATGAGTGTACCGAACTGGCTATACTCTGAATTTGCACTTGGGGATACGCTATACGTGAAGGGATATTACTCCGATTATGGTGGAAAAAGCATCGAAGGCATCATTGATTATGGTCTCTCCATGAGTATCTATGACCCGCCAGTCTTCTCAACTGAACCCTACATGTTAAATGAACTCTATGCGGATGAAACCATCGAAGCGGGGATGGTCGTTCGTGTGATTGGCTATGTCAATTTTGCAGGATTCATCGACGCCGATTTATTAATTGCAGAAAATGATTATACGTATAGTTTCTATATCTTTGATCTGATGCACGCATTAGAGAGTTACCTTGGTCAATACATTGAAATTGAAGTGTTAATCACATCATATACAGGCGATTTCTGGATGAGTACGGCCTATGAAGGTGGTTACCTTGCCTTAGCAGACATGGAACCGTATCTCTTTGATATGGACATTAACTGGCTACTTAATCAATCATTTGAGTCTTATGGGGATTCTGTCTACCTTCCAGCAAGTGGACCAAATGAAACGACCTTTACGTATGAAAGTCAACAGATAGACTACATATTAAACGATGGAACGGTCGTGATGATGCCAGAAATTACCACGCATATTGAGTTCATCGTGCAGGCCTCACGCGGTGGGGTAGAACAAACCGTGACCATCACCGTATCCCTAATCGTGCTTGAGGTGACAAGTTTAGCCAACTTAACCGATGCCGATATTGGGACAATCGTGATGGTTGAAGGTGTTGTTTACGATTACTTAGAACATATCGTTATCTTTATTTCCGATGAAACGGGTCAAATCATGGTGTTCCTCTTTGATTACACCGGGCCTTACGTGTTTGAATATGGTGACACCGTGCTTATCGCTGGGGAAGTCTATAAACAATTTGGCTTATTTATCCTTGAAGACGTGTTCGTCTTTGAAGCAGGAACAAACGTCTATGCAATGCCTGTTCATGCCGGAAACTACACACTTGATGCCTTACTTGCTGATCCTGTAAGCGGTGGAACGCAACTCACTATCGAAGGCATAATTGCGTTTGAAGATGGGGATATCCGTATTTATAATAATGCGCATACCATCATGGGTATCATCTTTAGCGGTGAGCTTCAAGAAGACTATTTACGCACCTATGAAGGACTCTTCGTCACCATTGATGTCGTGCTCTTTGGGATTGAAGACTATGGAACCATGCTGCCTGTCTTTATTTACACAAGTTTAGGTAGTGTAACGCTCGCGGGTGATGAAGCAAAACTATCGTACGACATAAACACGCTCATCAGTGAACCAATTTACACCATTGATGATGTTATATTGCCTTCGACTGGCACTTACGGAACAGCGTTTACCTACACCAGTTTAGCCCCTCTAGTTATGAGTGATGCTGGCGTCATTCTTGAGATGCCAGCCGAAACGACAGAAGTGACCTTTGAAGTGAGAGCCGTCCTTGGTGCGTATGAAGAAACCGTGACACTCATAGTTATCATCTACGTGGAGGAAACGATGAGTCTTGGCTTAATTACGGAATCCACCTTTGGTGCCGTAGAAGGCGTTGTCTATGGTATTCTTTCGAATTACTACGCACTAATTTATGATGGCACAGGTTACGCTGTGATTTACCATGATGGGTCAACCATCGTCACCGTTGGCGATACGCTTTATCACATTGGAGACATGACTTATTATGACGATGAGATTATATGGATTGATCAACACGCACTCTTTAAAACCACGACCGTATACGCCATGCCAGTGAATGTTGGTGTATACAGCTTTGAGAACTTTCTAAGTGAAGCGTACGTGTACGGGACTGTCTTTACTATGGTGGATGAATTCGTGCTGGTCCATCTTGAAACCCACCCAACAGATGGCCTTTATATTTATACTTTCATGGTCGTTCCTTTCCCACCGCTTATGTTTATGTTTATCACAGATGAAATCCTTGAGTTTGCGACAATTGGTGAGATGTATACCATCAACGCAGACGTTGCCTACATTATTGGCAATCATGCGCTTGGTGAGTATGGCTTCGTTGTTTTAGCCATTAACGAACCATAAGTTAGCATTAAAAAAATACCTTAAAAAGGATGGTAAGCCAACAAAACCATCCTTTTTTTGGCGTTTACGCGTGAAATAACACCTTAAAAAGCAAAAATAGTGTCTTGTATACTACCACTTCATAATGGCTATTTTTAGCGCAAAAAAGTATAATAATGGTGAGTAGCGTAAGGGCTACTGGACGATAAAACAGGAGGGGTTTTATGAATAGGAAATTCGTACTTCTTAGTTTACTGGGACTTTTTTTATTGGGCTTAACCGCCTGTCAAAGAACTCAAGCACCAACACTTGAAGGGGTTAATATTGATTCAAGTGCGCTAGAAGAAACCGTTAGTATTGATGATTTTGATGTAACAGTTATTGAACTTATCTTGCACTACAGTGATGGTTCAGAGGAACGTATCACGCTTACACAAAGCATGATTCTTGATGCCGATCTTGAAAAGTTAAGTGCGGTTGGGAATCATACAATAACGGTGAGTTATCAAGGGTTTAGTGATACCTTTACCATCACACTGACACCTTCACAAAGTGCCTTAGACATGCAACTTTTAACGATTTATGAGTTAGGTGTTTCGACGGGGGTAATAGAAGGAACCTATGAAGATTGGTTAGAAAGCATTAAAGGCGATGACGGCATAGGCATAGCGTCTGCAACCATTAATGCGAGTGGGGATTTAATCATCACAAAAACCAATGGACAAACCATCAACGCTGGAAGCGTTGTCGGCATTAGTATTGTTGATGTTTATGTGGATGAAGATTACAATGTCATGGTTAAGTTCTCCGATGGTTCAACGGTAGAAGCTGGGAATGTTGCGCCAGAATATCCGTTATCTGCTTATGAACTCTATTGTCTTTATAACCCGTGGTATGAAGGCGATGAAATGCAATGGATTCACGATCTTGCGCATGGGAATTTAGTCCCAGAATTCAATATGCAAGATCCTGAATATCCAGATTTAGCCATGCCACTTAATGAGGCACTTACAGATAACACTTCAGATTGGATCGTCGTCGCAGGTCTTGTTGTGGCAACTTCTTATTATACTGTGCTAATCGAGCGCGACGGCTATTACTTACATGCCTATGTTGGATGGCATAACTATGAATATGGTGATGCCGTGCAACTTGAAGGTCACATGTATACGTCAGGTAATTTTATACTTGATGCGTACAATCATCAAGTCTTATCGGAAAATCATCTCGTGAGTATCGAATCCGAAGCAACAACGATTGAAGATTTGCATAGGATTGAAACGAATAACGATCCGGATTACTACGGGCGTTTTGTCCGTGTTTCCGGCGCTGTCATTAATGATTATGGGCGCATCGCGATTCAACAAGGTGAACACAAAATTTACCTTAGTGAAGGTAGTCTATCTACAGGTGAAAGTTTATACCCATACGTCGGTGACTATGTTGATGTTGAACTGCATTATTTAGGCAAAGATTGGGATAATTATCCGATTGGTTTCTTTAATGCTTCCATGCACGAGGTTGAAGTGATAGAGGGTGACGATCTTGTGTTCGTTATGCAAGATGCTCAACGTTTGCAAAACAGAACGTTTGAAACCATCGGGAATTCTATCGATTTGCCAACGGCAGAACTGCACGATACCACCATTGAATGGACATCGTTGAATCCTGATATAATTGATAATGACGGCTTCATTCTATCGATGCCAGAAGAAACAACAATGGTTACCTTTGAAGCAACTGTACGCCGTGGGGAAGCAGAACACACAGTCACAATCGAAGCAACGATTCAGATAGTATCGTTGCGTGAAATAGCGTCCCTTACCCAAAGCGATGAAGGCACGGTGGTTTATCTCGAAGGGGTAATCTATTATGTGAGTGATCAGTATGTGCTTATTTATGATGGGACAGGCTATTTACGTCTTAATCGATGGACGTTTAGGCACTATGAACTAGGCGATACCATTTATGTAATCGGATACTACGGAAATCATGCGGGAGACACAATCTATGATGTTCTTGACCATGCGATAAGTGATAACGTTTATGCCATGCCAATCTTCGATGACACGACATATACAATGAATGAGTTGTTTCAACGTGATGACATTCAAGCAGGAATGATTGTTCGTGTTCAAGGGTATATGGACTATGGGTCACCATGGGACATGATATTTTATCTAGATAACTATGAAGTTTATGTCATAACAAGAGGCATCGACTTTAGCGAATATACCCATCAAGTCGTTGAATTTGAGTTTATCATTACCCACCAATATATAAACTACTGGGGTTGGATAGAAGGCGAATATGTTGGTGAGTATGAAGATTTAACGCTTGCCGACATGGATGAATTTTATGGATCAAGTGATGTAGCAACATTAACATCCCAAACGTGGCATTCATACGGTGAAACATTTAGTTTCCCACAAGAAGGCCACTATGGCACCAACTTTTCTTACACGAGTTTATCTCCAGATATCGTAAGCGATGATGGCACCATTTTAACCATGCCAGAACAAACAACAGACATAACCTTTGAAGTAACGGCTTCATACGGTGACTTCACTGAAACATTTACAATAACAGTGACCATTGTCATCATTGAACAACTCGCTATTGATGCAATCAGTGAATCGTTGCTTGATCAAAGAGTCATTATTGAAGGGGTTATTTACGATTATATACACATGGATTACAACCAAGTCATTTTATTTATCGCCGATGGAACGGGTACCATTGCGATTCAAGCCTATGGGAATAATGATATGGCAATTGGCAATAACATTCGCGTCCACGGAAGCGTCGGCCATAATGGGTGGATGTTGATAATCAATGATGTCACCAGCATCGACGAACTTGACGATCTTTATACCGCGCCAGAACATGCAGGGTATTATACACTTGACGATATCGTGAATACACCACCAGCGATTCATTCACGCATTACCCTAAATGCAGAATTTGAATGGGCTTCAGGTAATCTAATGCATCTCTTTAATGAAACCTATTCAACATCGGCCATCCTATTTGTCGAAGGAAATGCAATCCAAAGCTTATATTTCTACGGTGGATTAGATGTGGAACTTGAAGTTATTTTTGTGGGGTTTGATCATAACGGGACGATGTGCTTTATGTATACCCACTCAAGCAGCATGACAGCCGCGACCGAAGAAGCGATGTTTATGCACGATATCAATCAAGTCATGTTTTATATGGAAATTGTGGAACAAGCCTTCTTTACGTATGAAGGGAAATATGGAACAGCGTTTACTTATACAAGTTTACACCCTGAGATTATTGATGACTCTGGATACATTATCAATCCGCCAAGTACATCAATGTATGTGGATTTCTACGTGGTCGCTACACGGGGTGAACTGGCGACTGATTTCACTATCGAAGTCTATATTCTTGTGGAAACCATTCATCAACTTGGCATGGTTACCGATGGAACGTCTGGTGGGTTTGAAGGCGTTATCATCGGAACCATTGGACTAAATTACTTTTTACTTTATGACGAAACAGGGTCAGCACTTGTCGCTCACAATGGAGAGCAAAGGGTTCGTGTTGGCGACCGTGTCTATGTTTCAGGAGTAGCCGAAGATTATTCTTCACAAGTAACTTTCATCGGAGCCAATAGTGTGTTCATGTCAACGACTGTTTATAACATGCCTGAACATCAAGGAACGTACACGTTCGAAGCCTATATCGATTCAAACCTTTGGCTTGGCGACGTATTCGAACTGAGGGGTGAATTTGTCTTTAGCTATGTTGAATGCAGTCCATATAGTGACTTTTGTATGTATGAGCTCAACCATGTACTTAATGAAGTTGACTACAACATTGTCATCGTGAGTGAAACGCCGATTGATGATGTGGTCATCGGCGAAACCATTTATTTAGAACTCAATCTTTATATATACATGTTGGACCCAATCGATAACGACCTTGGCTTTATTATCATTCCTGATTTTGAAGAATAACAGAAACGTACAAGAGGTGCTTCGGCACCTCTTTTTCATTGACTTTCACGATTAATTAACTTATTTCCAACAAAATCACGACTTCATCCGTATACTCACTGAAAACAAAATAAGGAGGCAACAAAAATGAAAAAATTATTTTTAGCATTTGCATTACTATTAAGCGTGTTCGCCATTGCGGCTTGTAACACGGGTACTGAATCAGACACAACATCACGTTTTGATTCAAAAGAGGAAGTCTTTGGCTTTTCAATCTTAGCATCAGCCCAAGGATTAAACAGTTTATCAACGTACTCAATGAATACATCCGATGGCATTATGACGATGAGTCAACATGACACGTTTGAGATTCTTGATGAAATTGAAGAACTTAGACCGTATTTAACACTTGTACAAACGTATTTAAATGAAGAAGAAGGCTTCAATGTTGAAGTCACTGAATCAGAATACGAAGCGTATGAATACAAAATGACAATTTTTGCATTAAACATGGTGGGCGAATACACAAGTTATGAAATCCACTACAACGAAGAAATAACCGATGAAGATGAAGAAGGCGTAGAATATGAAAGTACGCTAACAGGGATCTTATTAATCGACGGTGTCACGTACCAATTAAAAGGTGAACGTGAAGTTGAACAAGGCGAAGAATCACTTGAATTAACCGCATCAATCGACGACGATAACTATGTCACTATCAGTTATGAAATGGAAATCGATGACGACGAATTTGAAACCGAATTTCTACTTGAAATCTATAAAGATGGAGAACTTGTAAAATACGTTGAAATTGAATTTGAAGATGAAGACGGGGAAACCGAACTTGAACTTAACTTCTATGAAAACGGTCGCGAAAGCGAATATGAGTTTGAAATCGAACGCGATGGCAACACCACAACGATTGAAATCGAATACAAAATAACACAAGATGGTAATCTTGTTGAAGAAGGCGAAATCGACATCACAATCGTTTATGATGAAGTAGCCGGTGAACATACCGTAACGTACAGTATTGAAGTGTATGGCAAAGGCAGCGTAATCATTGAAGATGATGAAATGGACGATGACGACGAAGACCTAGACGATGAAGACCTAGATGACGAAGAAGATCTAGATGACGAAGAAGACGAAGAAGAAGACGACGACGAAGAAGAAGCTACCGCATAAACCAATGAATAAACCAAAAGAGGTGCAAAAGCACCTCTTTTTCATTACCATGCCTAAATAATCAATATATTTCCAATAAAAACACGGCTTCATCCGTATACTCATTGATAAACAAAAAGGAGAGAATGAAAATGAAAAAGTTTATGTTTGTATTTGTTTTAATGATTAGCTTATTTGCCGTTGCAGCATGCAGCAGAGATACGGAAACATCATCCCGTTTCAAATCGAAAGACGATGTCTTTGGTTTTTCTGTGTTAGCATCCATTCAAGGCTTAGAAGGCTTATCAAGTTACTCCATGGAGACACCGGGAAGCATTATGACCATGAGTGAGCATGATACGTTCGAGATTCTTAGTGAAATTGATGAACTTAAACCATACTTAGCACTTGTGCAATCGTATTTAGATGAAGAACAAGGGTTTAGTGTTGATATCACGGAATCCGACCACGCAGATTACGAGTACGCGATGACGATTTTAGCTTTAAACATGGTTGGTGAATATACCAGTTATGTTATGCATTACAACGAAGAAATCACCGATGAAGACGAAGATGGACACGAAGTAGAAAGTACACTTACTGGTATTTTAGTTATCGATGGCGTGACGTATCATCTTTACGCCGAACGCGAAATTGGTGAGTTTGATGAATCGTTAGAACTGACCGCATCAATCGATGACGACAACTATATCACCATCGATTATGAAATTGAAATCGATACCGATGAATATGAGACCGAATTCTTACTTGAAGTCTATCAAGACAATCAACTTATTAAAATGATTGAAATTAATTTTGAACAAGACGAAGGCGAAACCGAACTTGATCTTAAGTTCTACAAAAATGGTCACGAAAGCGAATACGCGTTTGAAATTGACCGCGATGGCAACACCACAACCATCGACATTGATTACAAAATAACACAGGATGGCAACCTTGTTGAAGAAGGCGAACTTGAAATGACAATCGTCTACAACGAAACAACGGGAGAACATACCATTACCTATACCATCGAAGCTTATGGTAAAGGCAGCATCGTCGTGGAAGATGACGAGTTAAATAACGAAGAGGAAACGACTGCGTAGATTCATATCTGTGCTATAATAAAGGCATTAAATGATATGATTTGCGGGGTGAAGAGATGGACTATTCTTCTTACATAAAAGCCATAAAAAAACACGATGAACAGGCCTTTGGAGCGGTTTATCATGAAACGAAGCATGCGGTTTATGCGATGATTCTTCCGATTGTGAAAGACCGCTCTTTGGCTGAAGATGTTATGCAAGAAACCTACATAAAAATGTTAAAGTCAATTGATCAATACCAAAAAAAGTATAAATTTATTAATTGGCTTTTAACCATCGCAAAAAATACCGCACTTGACGAACTGCGAAAACGTAGCCACGATTCAAGTGTGTCGCCGCTCGATACCGATGATCTCTTTATTGCAAAAGAATCGTCTATCGAAACCCGCCTGATTACGGAGCATTATCTATCTCTCATCCCCGATGAGGAAAAACAGATTGTCCTCTTGAAGGTTGTTGGCGATTTAAAACACAAAGAGATTGCCCAGCTACTTGGTAAACCTTTAGGCACCATTACCTATTTATACAATAAAGCCATCAAAACCATGCAACGTTATGAAAGGAGTGAGCGTGATGACTAAATCAAAAAAACAGATTCAACGAACCATTAAGCAAGAAATGCGCCAAGAAACCCCAGATGTTCTTGACCGCATCAGTTTCCATGCCATCATGAACGAACGCAAAACGCGCATTCATGTGCCATGGTATAAAAAACTAAGTCTCCCTCGACTTAGCACATCCCTTGCGACGGTTATCGTAATCGCGCTCATTCTTTTTGTATCCTTTGCCGATGGTGGCAACGGATTGCTACCGCCGGGTGATACCAAACAACCAATCACATTGAGTGCACGTGAAGAAATCTATTCGATCTCAGCGATGCAAAGCACAACGCTTTTCCATCAACTTTCACTGGAAACAAACAGTCTTTTCGACCACCCAAGAACACTGAATTATTCAAACGTATCCACAAACAACTATCTTATTAACGACTATTTACCAGTCATCAATAGCTACATCACGATGCTTGAACCGATAATGTCGGGTGTTGAAAATTACACGGTTGTTGTGGAAACATCCCCAGATGAAACGTACACACACAGGGTTACCTTTCAAACCATTACTTTATCAAATGAAACCGTTGATTTTGAACTTCACTACAATGAAACACAAATTGATGACGATGAATTCTTGATGGAAGGCATTATGATCATCGGCGGCGTTACCTATCAACTTGAAGGGGAAATTACGCTTGATGACGATGAGTTTGAAATGACACTCATCGCGTATCTTCCAAACCAAGACGATACGTATATCGAACTTGAAATTGTCCGTAAACACGATGAACAATCGTTTGAATATGAATACGTCCGACGCGGCGAAACCATTTTTGAAAGTTCCATGACCATTGAATACGACGACGATGAAATTGTCGCAGAAATTGAATATGAAGATCAAACGAGTGAGGTCGAACTTGAAATCGTGCGTAAACTTGATGGACCACGCTCACGACTTTGGGTTTACTATGACATTAGCCACCTCGACGCCGATGAAGACGGAGAGATTCGCATCGATATCGTCCTTGATCAAAGTGACAACGCCTACTATTATCTATACACAATTACCGTAGAGGATGACCATACCTTCACGATCCGAAAAGCGCGATCACTTAGAACACCACTCAACATCGACGAAATTCATACATTAAACAATAAGCTGATGTAAGCATCAGCTTTTATCTTTGTTAATGAGCGCCACCTATAGAAAGACACTCTTCACTTCGTCTATGGCGTGTTTAATCGTAATGGCTAAAAAAATGGTTTTAGTCCCAATAAAAAGAGGCGTTGAATTGTTTACATACTGTAAGCTCAAACGTATCGCCTATTTTATACGTACGCTTTCTTTTTAAATCCTAATTTACGTCTTTGCGGCTAAAGACTGGTTTTTGCCTGTCAGCTGTACACACGATAAGAACGAGCGTAATGACAGCATCGAAATTTATACAAACACCCTTATAACCATAAAGCATCAGCACCCCAAAATTGCTGTATGCATGACATAAGTCGATAAATGAATCCCTCAAGCATTATCGTCTAAGATGTTGAGTCTACCCCGACTTTAATACTGCATGAACGCGGTAGTCGTTACGCTCGTTCTTGTCGTGTGATGAATAACATAAAAACCAAAAAAGAAACGAATTTGTGAAAAAATTCGTTTCTTTTTTATTCTTCAATAAGGGGCACAAAGCGACACCCACATAATGATTCTTTCGTCACTTGGCCTTTGGCTTTTTTAATAAGCATTAAACTTTGCATTAACCACCCACCCACAGGGATCACCAAAAGCCCGGGGTCGTTTAGTTGGTCTAACAAAGCTTGGGGAATCTTTTTGGCAGCAGCGGTGACGATTATTTTATCGTAGGGTGCATGTTGACTAAACCCTTTCGAACCATCGCCTAATTTATGGGTGATGTTGGTGTAGCCTAGTTCGTTTAAAATCTGTTTGGCGTTTGTTTGTAAGGATTCAATCCGTTCAACGGTATAAACATGCGCACATAAAAGACTTAAAATCGCGGTTTGATACCCAGACCCAGTGCCGATTTCTAAGACGGTATCGCTCGCTTGAAGGTCTAAGGCTTCTGTCATTAATGCGACAATATAGGGTTGAGAGATTGTCTGGTCTTCACCGATTTGAAGTGGGTAATCTTGGTACGCAAAATTGGCGTAACTTTTTGGCACAAACGCATCGCGCGGAACACGTAAAAACGCATCGAGTACGTTTGAGTCTTTGATGCCGCGCGGGATTAGTTGGTACTGAATCATTCGTTTCCGTTCTTCATACATAATGCATCCTCCTATCGGGTCATCATGGTATGCCACGAGGTTTGTTTAAATGAGGTCTTTAGTTTGTTTGTTGCGTCTTTGTAACTAAGGGTTCCTTTGGCTTCAAGGATGCGAGTTAAATACGTCGTTAAATCGTTTAAGGTTTGATTGAATAGCGCATCATCCACCTCAAGCCCGTGGCCGTAAATAAAACGGTAATCGGCTTGATATTTTTTAAGCAGTTGATAACTTATGAGTTGATAAGGAATGTCGTCATAGCGAATCGCTGGTAAAAGCGGGTCGCCGTGATTTGAAAACATCACTTCATCGCCGATGTGCATCGTCTGATGATCAATGTCGACAAGCAACCCATCGACAGAATGCCCGCGGTGCGGGATTAGGGTTAGTGTATGAGAACCAAAGGTGATTGATGTTTTTTTATCGATCGTATGCGTTGGTCGATAGAACGCGTGTTTGGCTTTGGGTGTGTAGCCATTAAGCGTGACTTGATAATGAATTGATCCGTATGTCGTCACGTTAGAAGGGAGTGTTTCTAAGCCTTCGGCATGGTCGTCATGAAAATGGGTTAAGACAATGTCTGTAAGTGTGTAGCCTTCGCGTTCAAGATGCTCTTTTACCATTAAAAATTGATCTTTATAACCAGTGTCAATACATAACGCTTTGTCTTGGTCTTTAAGCACGGTGATTTTATTGCCAAAATAATCGTCTTTATTGACCGGATTAAAGACAAACAGCGTTAATTTTCCAGGCAGTTCAACAATCTTCATAATCCACCTCCATGCTTTCATTATACACTATTTTATAAAAAGAAAACTGCGCCCTAAGGCGCAGCGGTTAATGCATGTTTTTATAAAGGTCTTCAATCGGGATGGTATCCGCGTTTTCGTGGGTTAAAACTTCACCTTCCCAGGTGCGGATTTTAAAGTAACCTGGTCCTCGACCAATTAAGTATTCGGGTAAGATTGGGGTTTTTCCTTTTCCACCTGGAGCATTAACGATGTACGTTGGAATCGCCATGCCTGAGGTGAAGCCGCGTAAATACTCAATAATTTCAAGGCCATCATCAATCGATGTTTTTAAATGGTGTGTGCCTTTGACGGTTTTCGCGTGGAAGAGGTAGTACGGTTTAATGCGAATACGCAAAAGCTCATGATTGAGTTTACGCATCACAAACTTATCGTTATTGATGCCGTTTAATAACACCGCTTGATTGCCTAAGGTAATGCCGTTACCAGCAAGTTTATCGGCGGCTTCTTTAGCCGCTTCAGTCACTTCCATGGGGTGGTTAAAGTGGGTGTTTATGTAAAGGGGTTGGTACGTTTTAAGTATGTTTACGAGTTGATCGGTAATACGCTGAGGTAAAGTAACGAGTGTACGCGAGCCAATGCGAATCATTTCAACGTGATTAATGGCGTGAAGCTCGGAGACAATCCATTCAATTTGGGTATCGGATAATGTGAGCGGGTCGCCACCCGTGATTAAGACATCACGGATTTCCGGGTTGGCTTTGACGTAATCAATCGATGCTTGGATGACTTTACGCGGCGCCATCACGTCTTCTGGACCGATGTTGCGGCGGCGCTGGCAGTGCCTGCAGTACATCGCGCACTCGTTGGTGACGTTAATGATTAAACGGTCTGGGTAGCGCCTTGTGACACTGCCTGCAGGGTTGGTGAATTCTTCGTTCATTGGGTCTAAACTTGCGTGGTGGTTTTCAAGTTCAAGTTTGTTTGGGACCGCTAAAAGTTTAATTGGGTCAAATTTATCATCTGGGTCAATAAGCGATAAATAATATGGCGAGATGGACCAACGATACAGTTCATCAATTTGTTTGATCGCTTGGATTTCTTCTTCATCGAGCGAAATCAGGTCTTTTAGTACGTTAACATCGTTGATGCGATGTTTGAGTTGCCACTTGTAATCGTTCCAATTCGCTTCGGTTGCGTTTAAGACGTTCATAATATGCTTTTTACGTTGCTTAATGGCATCGGTTTGCGCGCGCCCTGAAGGAATATGTTTGCGTGCCTCTAAATAATCACCAATACGTGATTTTAAGGTTTCAGCGCGGGCTAACGATATTTCTCGTGATTTTTTTGTCATTGTGTAACATCCTTTCTCATGTGAGTCTAAAAATCATACTTCATCATTATAGACCATTAAGAAGAAGATATCAACTCGTCTTTATTGACAGAGAAAACACTCAAACGTATAATAAATGTAAGAGGAGTGATGACATGATAAAACTTGATATGGATGTCTATATGCTTTTAAGCATTGTGAACATGAAACTCCGCAATAACTACAAAACACTCGAAGCGCTTTGTGATGACCAAGCGATTGATCAAACAGCGCTTGAATCTAAACTCGCGACCATTAATTACTACTATGAACTGGATAAGAACCAATTTAAATCCCATGAATAAACGTCGTTTTAAGCGTTTGCTTAAGCTGGCGTTATCACGTCGGTTAAACCAAGCCTCACACGATGAAAAAAGCGCGATGCGCCATGTGCCACATCCAGGGTTCTTTAAAGAAAATAAAGCGATTCGTAAGCACCTAAAAGACCTTGATGACGATACGTTACTTGCTCTAGTGGGCATTGCGAAGAGTGGGAATACGACGAACCACGCCATTTCTGAAAGCGAAACGCGAGATTTTCAAAAAGAACGTGGTATACTATACTTAATAAACCGTCTAGACTTAGACGAAATACTTGAAACGTACCGAAACGAATTTCTTAAATGATACCTTGATTAAGGGAGGCGCTTCCTTTATAATAGAGGTAGCAATAGAGAGGGGAACATATCAAATGAGTCCAGCTTATTTGAACGATGTTTTTGTCAAAGTAAATAAGGCGACACACCAAAACCAATGATCGGTTTTTTGGGTGTGTTTTTTTGATGCAACAACATAGCATTATGTACTTTAAGGGTTTTAATCGCTTTAATAAAGCGAAATAAAATAAAACTTAAGAAAGAAAGGGGGAAGTTGGTATTTAATTTACAATACCGACGGACTGACAAATGAAATTATTTAAGCGTTTATTTGTACTCTTCCTCATGATTGGTGCTGCGTTTACGCTAGCTGCCTGTAATGGAGAAGAACTAGTAGAAGGACCACAAGGACCACAAGGACCTGCGGGGCAAGATGGTGTCGATGGTGTCGATGGAGAAGATGGCGTTGACGGTGTTGATGGTGTCGATGGTGTCGATGGTGTCGATGGTGTCGATGGTGTCGATGGTGTTGATGGTGTCGATGGAGAAGACGGACACAGCGCATTCGATATCTATAAAGAAGCCTATCCAGGGTACCCTGGGGACGAATTTGACTGGATCGTTGAACTCGTTAAGGGATCATTAGTACTTGAAGTGACTGTTATGTATACTGATGGATACTATGAAACTTGGGAGTTTATGAAAGGTCAAGAAATTGGAGAATCTGTTTACGATGTAGACTGGTTCTTAGATTCTGAATTTACTGAAGCAGCAGAAGGTGAGTATGTTCTTGAAGATACAACCCTTTACATCGATGACTACGTGGCACTTGGAATCGCTGAAGAACGTTTCGATGATGATGGATCTGACTTTAACCATGAAACAGGTGCGTATGAACCAGATGAAGACCATGGAACTTATGGTTACTTGCAATATGCAGCCAACATCATTACGTTAATGGATGGCGACTTCGAAATCCTATTTATGGATACAACAGCGGATGAAGTTGTTTACCAAGTAAACGTATCGGATCTACCAGCTGGTGATCGTTGGGTACAAATCCGTTATGCAATTGAAGATGTAGTTATTCCTGCTGGTCATGAACTAGAACTTACATTAACGTTAACAACGGCTGACTTTACGTATGTTGTTGTAAGTGCATTTGACATGACTGAAGACATGAATTACTATGCTGCACCATTTACATTAGAAGAAATCCGTTACCAAGATGATGGAACTGAATTCCATCCAGATGGATTACCTTACGGATACATGCAATATGCAGCGCATATTCTTACAAATCTTGATGGATCAATCGACATTTTGTTTGAAGACATCACTGCAGAAGAAGTAATCTTTAACCCAAGCATCGCTGAATATGATGCTCAAGCGCGTTGGCTAGAAGTTAAATATGTTTACACCGATGAATTCGGTGATCATACCGATGAAATCATTCCAGTCGGTAACACCATTCGCGTAACTTATACCTACGAGCATGCGGGAACAACGTATATTCGTGTTGATGAATTTGAAATGACTGAAGAAATGTATGCCAATGCAATAACAACTTATGACGTCGCTCAAGCAGCTCAAGTAGCTGATGGCTATGAAATTCAAGTTGAAGGTGTGGTTACATCATACCCTGCATTTGGCGGACAACAAGGATTCTTTATTCAAGATGAAGATGGATCCGCATTATTCATTACAAGTGATTTAGCTGTAGAAATCGGAAACAAAGTTCTTATTGAAGGAACAATGGCAACAATGTCTAGTTTTGGTAACTACCGACGTCAATTAACAAGTTCAGTCTTGCTGGACAATGATGAAGGCAATCACCCAATCTTTGTGATTGATACCCAAACAGCACTTGAAGTTGTTGAAGGATTCCCTTATAACACATCACAACGTTTCGTATTAGAAAATCTTGAAGTTGTTGATATTGCTCATAACTCAATTTTCTTAGAAACTGGTGACGATGTCTTATTACGTTTCGACATTAGAAACTATGGACAACACTTAGTTGGACATATTGAAGTTGGCGACATGATTGATTGGATTGAATTTACAATCTTTGACATGTATTTCGATAACCTTCGTTTAGAAGGTGTTGTCTTTGCTGAATTAACCGCAGCAGAAGTCGAGTACTATGCCGATGACTACTTTGATATTCCAGAATCAACTTATGAAAACATTGATTTACCAACTGAATTCACGATTGAAGGAATTAACTACGATCGCGGTCCTGATACTTATACAGTAGTATGGACATCAAGCGATGAAACTATCATCGAAACTGATGGTACCGTACATGTTCCAGAAAATCCTACAATGGTAACATTAACTGCCGTTATTACCGATGGAAATGGACTAGAAGTTACCATAGTCTATGAAGTTGAAGTT
>SLQR01000098.1 GCA_007131405.1 Candidatus Izemoplasma sp. | reverse complement strand
TCCACCAATCGCTAGATTAAGCAGCATATAGAAGTCTTGATCAAACGGCGCTGGAAACATGTGACCTTGTGTGTACCATGAGGTGCTTGTTTTGATTAAGACATCATTTACGTACCAACGAATTTCGCCTTCTTCCCATTCAATTGCGTAAACATTAAATTCGGCAATGCTTCTTCCCGCAGGGAAGTTATACACTTCGTGTGTATGCACATTATCTGGCCATGATCCACCAAAATGCAAGGCCGCAATCGACTGATTCGGGTAGCGCCCTTTGGCTTCCATGATGTCAATTTCACCCGATGCTGCCCAACCACCATAAACATCGTCTTGTGGCATCATCCAGTACGCTGGCCAAAGTCCATCACCAACAGGCAACTTAATTTTTGCTTCAAAGCGTCCATAGGTTTGATGAAAGGTTGGTTTTGTGTATAAGCGTGCGGAGGTATAGTTCATTCCACCATACGATTCACGACGCGCTTCAATAATCAATCGTCCATCTTCTACGCGGGCGTTTTCTTCACGGTAATACTGCGCTTCGTTATTCCCCCAACCGGTTAGACCGTATTGAGTTCCTGTGCCGAGTTGAAAGCCCCATTTATCTAAGTCGACACCAAAAGCATTGATATTCTCGCCCTCACCTGTAAATTCATCACACCAGGTAATGACATAATCCCCAATCACTGGATTCCCGCATGCCGCAAGTGGGTCATCACTAGTGTCCTCATCTTCGACAATGGTAATCACACGCGATTTGGTATAATCGGCCGCCTCATAAACAATCACAAACTCACCAACTGCATACACACGTTCATTGACCATGTCAAGTTGTTCAAGGCCTAAGACCTCAATCCTTACACGGATTGTCGCTCCAGTGTCATCGCGAACATAAACATCCTCTAAAGGATAAAATTCATCGCCAACGTTCAAGGTTAAATCGTCTGCCCCCTGAATGCCTGGGGATGTATCTGTTAAGCCTAAACCATCGCATGCGTAAAGACTAAAGGTTAACAGTGCTATAAGTACTCCAACATATTTTTTCATGGTATTGCCTCCGTTTTCATCAAGAATATCCACGTTTCTAAAACGTTTTCGTTACCCATTATAGCACAAAAAAAACCATCGTAAACATAAAATACTATTTGGCTTATTTTTCGGTTTACTTATCCACGAATTCTTGATCATCAACTGGCTCTAGATTCGGTTTTATTTTGCTTGTTGTCAAGCCTAATTGTTTTTTCTCATACACACGGAAAAGTGATAAGAAAATGAATCCAACGACAATCGCGATAAAGGCTAAAGTATTAAATGGATCTAGTATTTCTTTAAAATGTTGATAATTCCCCGCCTTAGCCAGTTGATTAAGCCACAGCAAACCAACCAATAAACTACCTATAAACAAACGGAAAAAGGGTGATGGTGTATACAAACGGTCATCCTTACGTCCTTCTTCATCAAACCCTAAAACAATCCTGACAAACCCATATACATAGACTAAAAGTGAAATCCCCGAGAACACGATAAACAAGATTAAGTTTGAGGTGTTCGCATAATAAACCAATAGTACGATTGGCCCTAATACAATACTTGCGATGAGGATGAACACAAAAACAGGTACACTAATTCGGATTAAATTTTTCATGGTTTCCCCTCCTTTTATTACTTATAGTATACACGAAAATAGGGTGACTTTACGATTATTTTAGCGTAAGCCAGATGGCTCAAAAAAATAACGGATTATTCATCAAGAATAATCCGTTATACCGTTAGTGTGTTTTTATAAAATCAATAACGCGTGCGTGATTCGGTATCGCATCCGTTGCCCCGCGTTGTGTGGCTGTTAAAGCACCTGCTGCATTTGCGTAAGTGATAATCTCAAGCCAATCGGCATCGGTGTAACGATCGATTAAGATGCCTTTGTCTTGTATTTGTTTTAACGTGGCGGCTATAAAGGCATCCCCAGCGCCGGTGGTGTCAATGGCTTTAACCTTGAATCCTTGATGGTTGATGATCGATGTTGGTGTGTAGACCGTGCAGCCCTTGCTACCTTTTGACACTAAAATCACGTTTACATGGTGTTTAAGTTGATCAATCGCTGTTTGTTCATCGGTTTCACCGGTTAAAAAGGTCAGTTCTTCTTCGGATACTTTCAGCAGATCAACCCCTGGGATATACGCAAGCACTGTGTCTTTGAGTAAGGCTTCTGATGACCAAAGATTAAAGCGTAAATTGGGATCAAAACTAATGAATCCTTTTTCATCTTTAATGCGCTTTATTGCGCGGTCATGAGCGTCTTTTACCTGAGATGGTACTAAGCTCACCGAGCAAAAGTGAAGCATCGGTTGCAGATCAAAGGTAATCGCATCGATATGCGCGGGATCGTAAGCTAGATCCGCGGTATTGTCTCGGTAAAAACTAAAACTGCGTTCCCCATCTTCCGATAATGAAATCATTGCAAGCGGTGTGTTTTTGTCTTTTGACGTTTTGACCGTTGAGACATCGACGTTGCTTTGTTTTAGCGTGTCAATAAGAAACTGTCCAAACGCGTCGTTACCCACTTGGCCAATAAACTGACTGTCTCCGCCGAGGCGTGATACCCCTAAGGCAACATTGGCTGGTGCTCCGCCAAAGTGTCGAACGTATTCACTTGTGCTTATGGGGATAAAATCAATAAGCATTTCACCTAAACAATAAAGTTTTGTCATGGTGACCTCCTAGTCAACGATAATATCATATGTTTCTACAATAAAGCTCGCCGTTCCTTGTGTAAAGAATTCAATGCCTTGGGCATTTTGTGATGGGAATACGGTACTTGTTATGACACGTTGTCCACCGTTTATAAAGACTTCAACGCTGTATTTATCAAGAAAGATTCTCAATTCAACGGCCCCATCAATTAACTCAACAGGCACACGCGTGATGTTGTTAATCGCTTCACTGTTGATACGCCCATTGGTTCCGTTTGTGCGATCAAAAACAATGTGCCCATCTTCATAGTACACCAGTGTTTCTTCATTGTCACCCACAAAGAGTTTGATGCCTGCTCGTGAGCCATCTGGAATCAAGGTGAGTAAGATTTCTTTGCTGTCGCCTTCCATGCCTTCAATTGAACGGGTGCGGTTCGTGATGGAAAATTGTGCGGTGGTTTTATTTTGTCGGTAGTTCTTAATTTCTGGTACTGGGCGTTGAATCAGTTTTCCGTCTTCTAAATCAAGCACACGTGGTAATGTCATAAACCCAGAAAAGCCAAGATGCGCCGTCACCGGTTCACGGTTCCACGATTGCATCCACGCCACCATGATGCGTCGACCTTGATCGTCGACCATCGTTTGGGGCGCGTAAAAATCAAACCCATAATCAATTTCATCAATCGCGTGGTAATCAATGTTTTCAAGTTCACCCGTTTCATAGTTTAAATCACCCACCACATAAACGGTTGAGTTGTAGTTCCGGTGACCGGGCACTTGTTGAGGTGACATAATAAGAACGTAGCGATCCCCTAATTTAAAGACATCTGGACATTCCCACATATAACCAAGTTTATCAAAGGTAGCACTTGTTCCTTGATAAAGCGTTCCGTGGTAGTCCCAGTTCGTTAAGTTTTCAGAACGGAACATCAAAATTTGTCCATAGTTATTTTGAACCTGTCTTGACCCAACAACCATATAATACATGCCATCTTTTTCCCAAACTTTCGGGTCTCTAAAATCAACGGCTGAAGCATGCGGTGGTAAAGTTGTTTCGTCAATAACAGGATTGCCTTCATATTTAATAAAGTTGATCCCGTCTGTGCTCGTTGCGATGGCTTGAACTTGTCGATTGGGAATATTCCCAGTATAGAATAAGTAAAGTTTTCCATCGATATCGAGTGCACTTCCACTAAAAGCACCCTCTGAATCATAGGGTTTATTTGGGGCGAGTGCGATGGGTAAATATTCCCACTTGATAAAATCATCGGAAACCACGTGTCCCCAATGCATTGGTCCCCACACAACATCTTTTGGATTGTGTTGATAAAACAAGTGATGTTGCCCATTAAAATGCACAAATCCGTTTGGATCATTAATCCAGCCGATTTGTCCAGTTACGTGGTAATTCATTTTTAAACTTTCATCTATTTTCCATGCATTCATACTTATATACCTATTGATGGCCTCCAGTTCATAACCTTCTGCTGGGTGTCCCAAACGCACAAGGGCATCAACTTGGAAGTGTGCCAACTCCTCTTCTGTTAAATTTATCCGAAAATCATCTACGTTTAAGTAAGAATAATAATCAGAAGTATCATTGTCAACGATTTTTAGGTAAACATCTTGTCCCATCAAATCTGAAACGTCCCAAATAACACGTACGTAACCGTCTGTGTGTGTTGGGTCATCAAACATCGTGTTGTGTCTTCGACTAAGTTCTTCATCGGTTTTTGCGTCATACAACCCAATATATGCCAAGTTATAGTTTGCGCCACCACCAATTAAAAAGCTAATGTAGCCTGTGTTTGTGATGCGAAATGTCGAGGACGTTAATGTACCAGTTTTTGATGCATTGATGGCACCATGTAAATGATACTGTCCTTCATGCTCAAAGAAACGGTTATGTGGTCCATACGTTATCTTTGATGTTATAACATCGTCTGTAAATGCTTCTCCTTCTGCGATCCAACCACTTAAATCTCCAGTTTCAAAACTTGGATTCGATATCTGTGTTTTCGGAGAGGATACGCAACCAAAAAGAGAAAACATGATGATTATCATAAAGAGCTCTTTTTTCATCGCTTCGTCCTTTTTTAATGGACAGGGTGGGCTAAAGTTTACCCACCCTGTGCCTTTTTTTTTAGTCTTGTGGTAATTGATTAATTGCTTCAACACCCTCTGTATATGGGTCTACATGATACGTAAAGAATGAATCAAATGTCATGACTCCCCAATCCGATGTTTTATTGTCAACGATTTGGATGTAAAGTTCGGTCCCGAGTTCCGCAAACAGCGTTAAATCAATGTAGTATTGTTGCATGTTCGCAAGACGCATCCCTTCATCTGGGTTCGGGAAGTTAATGTCTGCAAACTCACTGTTGTAAAAACGCGCAAGTTCTTCATGCGTAGTAGCATCCATGATGGAGATATATCCACCATTTCCACCAAGTAAGAAACTCATGTAACCCGACCCACCAAGCACGAACACACTTGAATTCATGATTCCGGTTGCTTCTTCATTGTACATCCCGTAGTGGTAATTGCCATCACGGTTATAAGGAATTTCTTCAGCCCAGAACGTTTCATCGCTGTTTACACCAGCATCCGCAAAGGCTTCCCCTTCGATAACAGTCCAACCAGTTAAGTCACCGGTTTCAAAGCCTGCATTCTCGACTTCATAGAGAGTTGTCGTTTCAGGGTCTTCTTCCTCTTCGCCTTCATCAGGCAATTGGTTGATGGCTTCGACACCTTCAGTGTATGGGGTTTCATGATAAGTGAAGAATGAATCGAATGTCATGACTCCCCAATCCGATGTTTTGTTGTCAACGATTTGGATGTAAAGTTCAGTCCCGAGTTCTGCAAACTGAGTTAAATTCACGTAATATTGTTGCATGTTCCCAAGGCGCATTCCGTCTTCAGGATTCGGGAATCCAGTATCGGAAAACTCTGAGTTATAAAAACGTGCAAGTTCTTCATGTGTGGTAGCATCCATGATTGAGATGTATCCACCATTTCCACCAAGTAAGAAACTCATGTAACCCGATCCACCAAGTTCAAAGACACTTGAGTTCATGATTCCGGTTGCTTCTTCATTGTACATACCGTAATGGTAATCGCCATCACGGTTATAAGAAATTTCTTCAGCCCAGAACGTTTCATCGCTGTTTACACCAGCATCCGCAAAGGCTTCGCCTTCGATGACGGTCCAACCAGCAAGGGTTCCTGTTTCAAAGCCAGGATTAACAATTTCATAGATGCTTGCTGCTTCTGGGTCTTCTTCCTCTTCGCCTTCATCAGCCAATTGGTTGATGGCTTCAACACCCTCTGTATATGGGTCTACATGATACGTAAAGAATGAATCAAATGTCATGACTCCCCAATCCGATGTTTTGTTGTCAACGATTTGAATGTAAAGTTCGGTCCCAAGCTCCGCAAACAGCGTTAAATCGATGTAGTATTGTTGCATGTTCGCAAGACGCATCCCTTCATCTGGGTTTGGGAAGTTAATGTCTGCAAATTCTGTGTTGGTAAAACGTGCAAGTTCTTCATGTGTGGTAGCATCCATGATTGAGATGTATCCACCATTTCCACCAAGTAAGAAGCTCATGTAACCCGATCCACCAAGTTCAAAGACACTTGAGTTCATGATTCCGGTTTGGTCTTCTCTATACATCCCGTAGTGGTAGTCCCCATCACGGTTATAAGGAATTTCTTCAGCCCACCATGTTGCCTCGCTATTTACGCCTTCATGGGCAAAGGCTTCGCCTTCTAGAACGTCCCAGCCACATAGATTACCTGTTTCAAAACCAGGGTTAATGATTTCGTAGATGCTGTTTGCTTCAACACCTGTACAGTCAATAGCTGTAAGTTGATCGATGGCTTCAACACCTTCAGTGAATGGTTGGGGGTGATAGGTGAAGAATGAGTCCAAGGTCATAAGACCCCATCCTGAAGCTCTATTGTCAACGACTTGAATATACAGTTCAGTACCGAGTTCGGCGAACTGTGTTAAATCTACATAGTATTGCTGCATGTTCGCAAGACGCATACCTTCTTCTGGGTTCGGGAAGTTAATGTCCGCAAATTCTGTGTTGGTAAAACGCGCGAGTTCTTCATCAGTATCGGCGTCAATGATTGAGATGTATCCACCATTTCCACCAAGTAAGAAGCTCATGTACCCTGAACCACCAAGTTCAAAGACACTTGAATTCATGATTCCGGTTGCGGATTCGTTATACATTCCATAGTGGTAATCGCCATCGCGATTGTAAGAAATTTCTTCATCCCACCATGTTGGTTCACTGTTTACACCGGCATGGGCAAAGGCGTCGCCTTCGATAACTTCCCAGCCACATAGGTTCCCTGTTTCAAAACCAGGGTTTATGATTTCATAAATACTATCTGCAACGAGATCGTCACACACAATGCGGATGTAATCAAAGTTATCTAAATCACCAGGTTCTTGTGGGTCCGCTACGCCGTCGACATAGTACGTTCTAAGGTCATCAAAATTAATGTAACCAAAGTCTGCATGGTCTGCGTTATCCACTAAGACGACATACATTTCATGGCCGCGATAATCCACACCATCAACATCGCTTAGATCAAGTTTATAGTCTGCATAGTTATTAACAAATGCATACCCATTAATCGCTTGTTGAGGATCAACAACCCCACTAAAGTCTGCAAACTCTGTGTTTGACTGACGCGCGATTAATTGATCATTTTCTGCTAAACGTACTTCAACAAAAAGCGTGTCTGTATTGCGGGCTGCTCCCAATTTAAATGAGATCATTCCATCACCACAAAGTGTGAATGTTGATGACGTTAAGGTCCCTGTTTTTAGTTCGCTTTTGTATTCAATCGTTCCGTCTTCATACATGCCGTCAAAACGTCCAAATAAATGGAAGTTTCCTTCATGTCCAAAGGGAATTTCTTGTTGCCAAAAGGTCTCTAAAGTTGTGACTGAGTTGTCATCGAAAGCGTCGCCTTCAGCTGTCCAACCGGTTAAGTCACCTGTTTCAAATCCACCGTTGATAACGTTAACAACGACGTCATCTCCAGCACAAATTTGTTCCCAGTCTAATGTCTGATCAGGTTCTTCATCTGTTCCTCTTCGACATGCACTGAGGGTAAAAGCGAAAAGCATGATTCCAAATAATACAAGTAATTTTTTCATTCTTTCTCTCCTCTTTTTTTATTCAGGATAATATCCTGGCACTGTTGGATCATTGTAAATAGAGTTCATTCGGTAGACTTCAATATTGCGAATGCGCATCTCACCGCGTAAAGCAAAGAGTGATAAGCCCATTGAGTTGCCGTTCACCGGGTAAATTCTTGAGGTAATGCTCACTGCGTCATTGGCATACAGTTCAACCAACGATCGATCTAAGATTAAACGAATTCGGACAACGCCATCTTTTACTTCAACATCCGCAACACGTTGGTATCCAATGGTGTTTTCAGACGATTGAATGGAGTTGAAAATCAAAACAGATTCCAAGGCATCATAACGGATGCGTGTGCGTTCGGTAAGAGACTCGCGTACATTTAAGACAAACTCGCCCATCATGTCGGTTTCAACTTCTAAGATAATTTCGAGTAAGTCCCCACCTACCTCACTCAGTAAAGCATTGGCTTCATCAAAGGAGATATCTTGTGCGTTCACCAGGGTTTCTCCGCGTGCATTGGCAAGTTCTTCAATTGGCGCAAAGTTTAACACTTCTTCGACGCTGTTATACCATAAGCTAACAGGCATCCCAGTGCTATGCGCCCAGCCTGAATAATATTCTTGCCATGAGTTTGCGCCGACCCCTTGGGCAATCGTAAATAAGATGCTTCTTCCAGTGACTGGATCGACAAATCCACTTGGCCCAGTAAAGACGTTGCCACCTTTATCCATCAAGCGTGGTTCATCGTGATCAGGTACAAAGCGCACCGTCTCTTCATCAAATTCCCCAATCCAGTAATACACTTCAACATTCGCAAGCGAGACTGGATGTGGACTGATTAAGAAAATCCATTTATCGGTTTCATTGCCGTTTTCATCCCTTAAAGGCAGGAAGACTGGCAGTTCCCAGTTTAAGCCAAGCTCTGGGTAAGCACTGTAATCAGATACATAAAATTCACCATGGTAATCGTAGTTGACTAAATCGGTACTAGAATAGACAAGCGCGGTTCCACCGTTATTGTTGGTGGTACCACTGGTAATTAACATGTAGTAAACATCATCCACTTTAAAGACAAATGGATCACGGAATTCACCAAGTTTCCCAATGCCTGACGTTTGTTCAATGGCCGGTTCATCATCACAGTCCCACTCTTTTAAGTACGGATCATCAAGATCAGCGGGGTAACACACTGCAACTGCTTGGTTTGGTGTTTTTGAATCGTCTCCAGCGGTAATGAATAAGACGGGATTTCCGTCGGCATCATAATGCGCAGACCCACTCCATACACCATCCGGTGTAACCGGTAAATGTGGTCTTATCGCTACGCCAACATCTTCCCAATGGACCATATCATCACTGACCCAATGACCCCAGTGAATTTGACCCCAGAAAGGACCAAACGGGTTGTGTTGGTAAAAGAGATGATACTTGCCGTTAAAGTAAAATGGGGCGTGTGGTTCATTCATCCACATCCCATTTGGCATCGCATGGAATTGCGGACGGTTACGGTCGTCATCGTACCACGACTGTTGAGGTTGAATATCGTCAAAAGCAATTGAAGGAATCGTTCCTCCGTGTGCGTCTAAGTCTTGCTTTGCATTAGCGGCTAGCGTATCCGCGTCTAATGCTTGATCATAAATTTTAAAGTCATCCATTAAGCCGTTAAACATATTCGTGTCAAAGTTCGCGACTTTATTTGGACGTGAATGACGACCTATCATTAAGTCCTCACCCGGAGCCTTACGCATCGACAACCCGCTGTAATCGGCCATATCGTGCGTCTTAACAACGTCACCATTCAAATAGAGCTTAATAGTGTTTTGATCAAATGTAACGGCCACGTGGTGCCATTCATTTGGTTTTAAGTAGTCCGCTTCATCAACCATGATGGTTAAGGTGGTTTGAACTAAAGACCCACCCACACCAAGTCGAATCCCCCACTCGCCATGACGGTACATCCCGAAGGTCATCCCTTCATTGCGTGCAAAGTTTGATTGCGATACAAAGGCACTTAATTTGCCGCCATGTCCCCATTCAAACGCATGAGGTGCCACCCAAGCCGAGATTGTAAAGGCTTCAGTTGGCATCGAAAAGGTTTCGTTACGAATATAGGTAGAGTACCCATCAAAACGTAAGGCACCCCCAACCAGTCCATTTTCACGCCACTGAGGATCGCGTGCTTCTTGGTACAAGAATGGTTGATTTTGTTCATTAAAAACATAGTTTACATGATGGTCGTCTTTAGCGACGCGTTCTTCGGTGCTTTCGCCCTCAGTTTCATCGAACGGGTAATGCAAAACGAGTCCTGCTTCTTTGCGGTTAAAACACCCCGAAAGCGTGACGACAAAGACCATCGATAATGTGATTAAAAAGATTTTACTTATCATTAGAATTTCACTCCAGTTGACCCTAGACCTTCAACAATATGTTTAAGCAT
Source organism: Candidatus Izemoplasma sp. (assembly GCA_007131405.1). Classification (GTDB taxonomy): domain Bacteria; phylum Bacillota_I; class Bacilli_A; order Izemoplasmatales; family Izemoplasmataceae; genus SLQR01. The sequence goes on along the minus strand of SLQR01000098.1, from coordinate 16,422 downwards.
CGCAATGTAGAATACAATCATTGGGATTGTTGTTAAGGTTAGAGACGATAATATTTGACCTTGAGTAACCGTTGGATTTTGCTGGATGGTGTTTAAGGCCGCTTGAATTGGATACAGTGGCCACGCATCGCCTGATGGTGCTGGCAAGACCATAATTGGCCAGATGTAATCGTTCCATGTGCCGATAAACACAAACGTTGCTACGGTCGCAATAATTGGTTTGGATAGCGGCAGGATAATGCTCCAATAAATGCGTAGACGCGTCGCGCCATCGACAATCGCTGCTTCTTCGAGTTCGACAGGAATACTGCGAAAGAACTGTCTGAATAAGAAGATATTAAAGATACTGACAACCGGTGGAATAATGATAGCAAAGATACTCCCTGTAAGTCCTAAGTTGTGGACGATCGTATATAAAGGAATAATGGTTGTCTCAATCGGAATAATAATTAAAGCAATAATGAATAAGAAGATAGCTTTTTCCCCTGGAAATCGCAGTTTAGCAAGCGCATACCCAGCGAGTGAACAAACGATGATATTGAGAACCACAACCGTCAGCGAATAAAACACACTGTTTAATGCGTATTTCCAGAGATTATATTCGACAATAACCGTGCGGTAATTGACAAACCAATCTGTAATGTTCGTCAGCGAAGGCACAAACCCTCGAAGCGTGCCCATTTGTTGGTAAATCATGGCTTCGGGTTTCGTTGATGAAGCAATCATCCAAATCATTGGGAACAAAAACACCACAGTTAGGAAAATTAACATCACATACGTTGCCAGTTTTTGCCCAATCCTGCGTGGGGTTGAATCGTAAAGTTTATAACGGAACTCACGGTATTTTGGGTTCTTTTGTTCGAGCACACGTAAGTATTGTTTAAACGCAAAATACCCGTAGATAATAACCAGTAAAATAGACACATAAGCAATAAAGATAACAAGGGCTTTAAGCGCACTCCCTACATGCATATCCGTTAGTGCGTAAATAACATCAAGTAAGCGCAATAAAGCAAACACTGTTGGTGTTACAAATAAAACTGCAACCCCAATCATAAAGGCAATTCTTAACATCATAAACATAAACGTGCTAAGACCAAATTTTGATATATTCAATACTTTTTGCATTAGTTCGCCTCCTTAAGCAATCGGCGTTGTAAGACCACAATAATTCCGATAAAGATGGTGACGAATAATGCAATACTTGAGGCATACCCAACAAATCTAAACTGATACCCTTCACGGAAAATTAAGTAACTGAGGGTAACGGAATAATTTTTAAAGCCAATCATGACCATTGGTTGGATCAACAACTTCGATGCCCCAATAAAGGTCGTAAATAACACAAAGACAAACGTTGGCTTAAGCGCTGGTAAGGTAATGTAACGAATAATTTCAATCGTATCCGCTCCATCAATACGTGCCGCTTCATACGTGCTTTTCGGAATGTTTTTAAGGCCTGCAAGAAAAATAAGCATTTGGAATCCCGCGCCTTGCCAAGCACTGAGAATAACAATCCAGTGCATGGCAACCTCAGAATCTAAAAGAAAGGTAGAAGGGGGAAATCCAATCAGCGCGAAAATACTATTCATCAAACCCAGATTTGTCGTGTTTGGACTTAAAATCTGAAGCCATAAAATCGAAACAACCGCCAGAGACATAACCACAGGAGAGAAAAAGGCAACTTTAAATAAAGTGTTTCCTCTTCGTTTTACATCGAGCACTAGCGCTAAGAGTAACGCCACCCCAATTTGCAATGGCAACACCAAAACAATGAATTGAAGCGTGTTTCTTAAGGCGTGATAAATATCGCCACCGGCACGGTATTGTTCCGCTAAAGCACGGAAGTTTTCTGAACCAACAAAGTTCACCTCATCCGGACGCAATAGATAATAATCCGTGAACCCAAACCATATCCCCATTAGGATAGGTTGGAGCACAAAGACAATAATCAACGTAATCGCAGGAAGCAATACAAGGTAAGCCGTCAAAGACGTTTTCCAATTATACCGTCCATTATTCTTTTTAATTTTTACAATATCATAAAGGACAAACAATCCCAGGATGACAAAGACCCCAAGACTGGTTCCAAATAATAACCAAGTCATAAATAGACTCCCTTCTTAGTTACTGTGTCGGTTTAAGCGTGTCTGTAAAGCTTCAGTATGTTGGTTTAACACAGTTTCTGGATCTGGAGCATTACGGGTAACCATGATTTCAATATAGACGCGTTGGAAAGCGTCGGTAATTTCAGGGTAAGCAACCGACGTTGGACGTGCACGACCACCAAGGACAAGTAAGTCTCTTAAGGTTTCACGGACACCTGAGTCAAAGGCTTCATTTTCTTCAAGCGCTGAATAACGGGCCGGAATAAGACCAGTTGCGCCAGTAATATGATTCGTTGATTCCGTGCTTGTCATCCATTCCGCAAGCAACGCTGCAGCTTCTTGGTTACGAGATGAAACCGTCACACCAAATGCCCATGACCCTGTTGAGGCAACCACTTCCCCTGTTTGACCAACAGGAACTGGCATAACACCCCAGTGTGGGATTTCTTCAGCGTAAGTTAGTTCTAAAATCGGCACACCCCAAATACCATCTAGCATCATTGGGTAATGACCAATATAAAATCCGTTATCGGTCGGCACATCGGTAGCAAGGCCTTCCGTAAACAAACTTTGAAGGAATGTAAAGGCTTCTATGTTCTCATCACTATTTAAAATACCACGTGCGTCTAGACCATCTTCACTGACAATATCGCCACCATTATTCCAAATAAATGGAGCAATCGCGTACGTAATCATTTCATCTTGCCCAGTCGGTAGTGAAATAGCTTCACGGTCAAAGTGGTCTCTTAACGCCTCGGCAACCGCTTTAAACTGCTCATATGTCCACGGATTTTCAAGAGAAAGATTCATCGCTTCACCTGTACGCGGGTCTTTAATGTCTTCCATCTCACACGTATCAACATCATCACAAAGTCCAGCGTTAGCGTACATCGTTTTGTTGTAATAAATTGCTGTAGTTGATTCTTGGATGGCTAATGAATAAAGCCCACCATCATACATACCTTGATCAAGCGCAGACGGTAAAAAGTCATTGCGTGATTCTTCAGAAATATACGGCATTAAGTCCACCAAAATATTCGAGCGTGCATACGCTGCAGTATTTGGTCCGTCTAAGGAAATAACATCCGGCAAAGACCCCGTTGTTAATGCCGCATTAATGCGGTCCTCATACCCAGTTCCACCACCACCGCGTGGAATGTATTCAATACGTGCTTCGTATTCACCTTCGTATTCTTCATTAAACGCATCAATACGGCGTCCATATGCGCGACCTTCAAGCGTATCATGCGCAATGTGCACCCATAAATTTAAGCGGGTAATTCCGTCATCTTCTTGACTTGAACCCCCACCACAAGCGAATAATGTTAACATTAGTACAAAAAATAAACTTCCTAGTCCTATTTTTTTCATCATATCCTCCTCATTTGGAAACGTTTCCAAACTTTATATTTTTATTATAATAGCGTTTACATTGAAAGTCAAAAATGAATCGAAACTTTTCTGAAACTGGTCAAAACCATGAAAAAAGCACCTATTTTAGGTGCTTTTGCCTTGTTTTAACTCGACAGGTAACACAATCCGTTCGACTTTTGGTCCTGTTTCAATAATCCGTATCAAGGCCTCTACCGAGGCTTTTGCCATCGCTTCTAAAGGCTGTTTAATGGTGGTTAATTTCGGTTCAAAAAACTCAGTTTCCTCAACCCCATCGTACCCAATCACTTTTAACTGTTCCGGGATTTTAATGTTTAAAGTTTCCGCTTTTTTAATTAGCTTTTTGGCCAAGTTATCGTTTTCAACGAAAACGCCTTCACGGTCATTGTGGCGCTTGAAAAATGTATCCAAGAAAGCATCGTAATCACGGATTGGATCTTCGACCGTGTAGATAAAGTGATCAATGCCGTGCGCCTTGACATAATTCTCAAAACCAATGCGACGGTATTTTACTTCACTGTCAATGCGGTTATTAATCGTTCCCACATAGGCGAGTTTCTTCGCCCCAGTTTCATGTAAGGTTTTTGCGGCAATCTCACCGCCTTTTAAGTTGTCACTAGTGACGCAGGTAACGTCATCTTTAAAGTGTCGGTCAAAGCTGATAATCGGTAAATCGCTGCTTATGTGATCATCAATTTGGTTGTAAGTAATCGCAATGATGCCACTCACCTTTTTCTCTTTAAGCATTTCAAGGTAGTAGACTTCTTTATCGGGTTTTCCATCAGAATTACACAGCATCAGTCGGTAGTTTTGTTCATCCAAATAGTTCTCAATGTAATAAGCAAACCCACTGAAAAAGGGATGCCAAATACTTGGTAAGACAAGGGCAACATTGCGGGTATTTCGGGTTTTTAATGTTCGCGCAATCTCGTTGCTGTAATACCCTAGTTCTTTGATTGCTTTTTCGACTTTTAGTCGTGTCGGTGGACTCACTTTATGCGGGGTGTTAATGACTCGAGAAACCGTCCCTAGTCCTACTCCTGCTCGTTTTGCAACATCTTTCATGTTTGGTGCCATCATCAATCACTCTCTTCACAATATATCGAAACCATTGTACTTTAAATCTCAAAAGAAAGCAAATAATCTTCTGCCCAGTTTAAGCATGCAAAGCAGATTTTAAAGCGTCTGCTTAAATGGTTTGAGTACTAATACATCTTCATTAAGATAAGCATGCATTTTTTGAACTGTTTCATGCTGTTCAGGGTGGTCGATACTCATGGCGTATTTTGCGTAGTTATGGACAAAACTATTAACAATATTAGAGGGAATATAATTATGATTGTTATGCTTTTGACATGACTTTACCCCAAGGATTAGATGCGATACTTCTTTTTTTCCTGTATCAATACTTGGTTGAAGATAGTTGAAGTCAATGGCGCTAAATTTTTGTTTATGCCAAAAATTTACCGTTTCTAAAGCCATTGGTTTTAATGCTTCTTCAACTTTATTGGGGTGTTCTGTCTCAATAAAAATGTAATCGACATTTTTATATCCGTGTTTACGTGCATCAATATTGAAAATGTTTTCCATTTCTTCGATAAGACGTGACCCAGCTCGCTTTCTTCGTAACTTTTCATTAATGACTAAAAACTCAAAAACACCGCTGTTAATCTCGTGAAAATAATCCCCAATTATGCCGCCCACTATTTCATCATTTAGGGTCGCAATCAGAATGTGATAGTGATTTTTACCATTTTTACCCGACGCGTCATTCTGTAAATACATTAGGAAGTTGTCGAGTGTTTCCCGCTCATTAGGATCCGGAAAATTATCTAGGTAAACATCAACATAAAACTGACTAAGTAAACGTAGAGACATTTTATCGTCAAGGGAAACAGGATGAATATCAAGTGGTATATCTTTTAATGAAAAGTGTTCATCAAGGCGATCAAGTAGTGTGCCTGTCGTAACAAAACCATCCAATACGATATGATATTTAAACCACTCTGAAAACGCTGGCTCATGCTCAATTACATACCGGATTTCTTCTTTAATTTTTTGTGATATTGAATCGTTAAACGTTGCGGTTAGATGATAGGTTGACGTGCAACTGCTTGACATTTCTTTAAAATGCGTAATAATCTTATAAATCAAACTATTTGTTAAGAAGGTATAATTTTGTTTATGTGATAAATTTGCATGTTCAAAAAAGGCAACACAATTGGATATATCAAATCGGTATCGATCATTAAGATCACTTTCACTACGAACAAATAGTGCCCATATATAAGCTGAAAAAAAGGAGTGTTTTTCATTCGCAGCGATCGGTAAATGATAGTCTGACTGGACAAGTAAATAATTAATATTCGTCTTCTCTAATCGATTAACAAATGGTTGTGTTTCATTATTAAACATATCGTAATATTCATTGATATACGCATTAAGATCGTAGATTTCAAACACAACTGAACAAAATAGACCGTAGTGTTCTTCGTCAATGCTTTTCGTTATATCATCCCATAATTTCATCGAAGCATCGTCATCCGTTAACACAACATTTAACGATTTTGATTCGTCACCTATTCCATACTGAACCATCTTAAACTGATTGCGTTTATAGTTTATGCTGTAACTCGGTCCCCACATAAGCCAAGTATAAAACATAAAAAGCTCATGTTGGTTGTTGTTATCTTTGCATGAAGTGATAAATTTATTAAGGATTCCAGACCAGTCATTATTGTAGTGATCTTGCAGACCAGGAATCGACGTGATTGGTACAATATAACCATTCTCAATTTCAAGTTTTACTATCATTTTTAAGGGTTTGTTTTCATCAATATCGAAGATTCGCTTATGGTTTCGTTGTTTAAAATAGGTAAAGTAACGAACAAAAGCGTCAGCTTCGAATATTGATTCTGCTTCAAAACTTGATTTGATTTTGTAAAGTCTTTGGGAACGTTTGATATAGTTATCCAGAAACTCTAAATAGAGTTTCTTTAGTTCACTTCTCGTAAAAGACTTACCTTTTAATTCGAAAATAACAAACTCAATAAACATACGCATATTCACTTGTGTATTATGACGCAAACCAAACGATATGCGTGTTAATAAAAACGGAGCATAAAAGAATTTCTTATTGAATATTGATAAAAAACTATGTTTATACCTGTACTTAAAAAAACGTGAAGCAACCAGCAATGAAATTAAAGCCAGTAAAAAATTAAATGTTTGATTAAAATACGATATATAGCGAATAAACTCCTCCATAAACCCCATCCTTCTCTTTATTATCGTAAATACACTTTATTACAGTTTACCAATAAACAGTTAATAATACTATCTATTTATACAGTCTAAACCTATATGAAGCCTAAAGAGGCACCTCAACTTGAAGTGCCTCTTTATGAAGGAGAAAGATTCAATTAGCTTTTAAGCGTTTTTACGCGTGCGGATATCGAAGATAACCGCGGCAACAAGGACAAGGCCTTGAACAATGTATTGGATGGAGATATTAATCCCTAAAAGTTGCATACCATTTGATAAAGAGGCCATAACGAGTGCCCCAATCACTGAACCAATAATTTTTCCAACCCCACCGGAGGCACTTACACCACCGACAAAGGCGCCAGCAATGGCTTGAAGTTCAAAGAGCGTCCCCGCTGTTGGGCTTGCGCTTTGCATACGCGAAGCAAACAAAACCCCTGACACGGCCGATAAGACACCCATCGATCCAAACACAAACATCGTGACCATCTTAACGCTAATCCCACTTAATTCCGCGGCTTGTGGGTTGCCACCCACGGCGTAAATATAACGGCCTAAAATCGTAAAATTGGTTAAGAAATGGTAGATCGCGACAATCGTTCCTAAGATAATCAATGTCCATGGAATCCCGCGATGCGACGCTAAAATCACAGCGACACTCATAATCATTAAGGAAATAAAGATAATTTTTGTGAGCAACATATAAGGGCTCAAGACCTCAAACCCATAGTTTTTCTTGATACGGTAGTTGCGTAAATCGCTGTATATGTAAAAGGCAACCGCGACAAATCCAACCAACAATGACACAATATGGTATTCCGGTGAACCGGGTAAAGCATTGAGGATATTCGGTAAGACCGGAAGAATCGCTGGGATTCCCATAATAAACAAGACACCAATTCCTACTTTTGTGGTGAAGGCCTTTTTCGTTGGTGAGTTAAGGTCGTGTTTTTGCTTGAATTGTTTGTTGGTGGTTTCTGAATACACAAAGAGCCCTGTTGCTAGCAAGCCTGTAATTAAGGTCATGATGTAACGACTTGTGTCATTTAAATCCGTCAACCAAACGACTAAGAATGGTATAACCGCAACGACAAACCCAGAAAGAAGGATTTTAACACTGAGGTTAACCGGTGAAGGTTTAGTTTCTTCGTGTTTTAAAAACGCTTGATTACGGATGGTACTTAATCCATACATTAACCAGACCACCACGGCAATTGTTAAGGCAATGTAGAAATACCCTGAGCCTTCTACAAAATCAGGCATATACCCATTGGAGATGTTATTAAAGAAGTCATTGTTAATGACAATGGTTCCCGTTCCTTGGGTAACGCGTAAGAGTGCCCCGCGGAAGATAAGCATCCCCGCAAGCGTGGCCACAAAGGCAGGCATTTTCATAAATGCCACTAAGAACCCATGCCATAAACCAATAATAAGCCCAACAATCATCACTAAGAAGATCGCAAGGAGTGGCGGGACGCCATAACTCATCATCAGCGTGGCCGCAATCGCTCCAATAAACCCACTTACATACCCAATACTTAAGTCAATGTGACGAATCACGATGACTAACGTCACCCCAATTGACAGAATCGCGATGTACCCAGTTTGGTTAAGCAGGTTGCTTAAGTTTCGTGGGCTGATAAAATTGCTGTTGGCAATCGCAAAGATTAAGAAGATGACCCCTAAGGCGATAAACATCCCATAATCACGTATGTTTTCTTTTAACAGTTTCGATAAATCATTAAAGTATTTTTTCATTGCTTTATCCTCCTAATCCGTTGCTAACGCCATGATTTTTTCTTGGGTGGCGTCTTTGACTTGCATCTCACCCATGATTTTTCCTTCGTTCATCACATAGATTCGATCTGCCATCCCTAAAACTTCAGGCAGTTCAGATGAAATCAGTAAGATGCTCATGCCTTGATCAACGAGATCGTTTATTAATGTATAAATTTCAAATTTCGCCCCGACATCAATGCCGCGGGTTGGTTCATCTAAGATTAAGACTTTCGGATTGACATACAACCATTTTGACAAGGAAACTTTTTGTTGGTTTCCGCCACTTAAGTTTTCAACTTTTTGTTCAATGGACGGGGTCTTAATGCCAATATCTTTGCGGTATTTTTCCGCAACAAGTATTTCTTCATTCATGTTAATGATGTTGCGTTTTGATATGCCCTTCAAGTTCGCTAAAGTGATGTTGTTTTTAATGTCTTGCATGAGAATTAACCCTGAATCCTTACGGTCTTCACTGACGTAGGCAACGCCGGCGTTAATCAGTTGTTTGGGGCGACTAAAGGGAATCGATTTGCCTTCCAAAAAGACTTCCCCTTCCACGCGGTAATTAAGCGCATTACCAAAGATGCTTAACGCGAGTTCCGTGCGGCCTGACCCCATGAGTCCAGCGATTCCGACCACTTCCCCGCGTTTGACGTTTAGACTTGCGTCTTTGACAATCTGACGCGACAGTCTTGAATTGTAAGCGGAGATGTTTTTCGCTTCAAACACGACGTCATCTATGATGGTTTTTGATCGTTTTGGAAATATATCTTCAATTTCACGCCCAACCATGTATTTAACCATCTTTGATTGGGTAATATTATTGTCTTCTTTACTCAAACGTTTTACGGTTTGACCATCGCGTAAAATCGTAACTGTATCCGCGATTTTTAATACTTCTTTTAGTTTATGGGTAATCATGATTGAGGTGACGCCTTTTGTTTTTAGTTCCTTCAAAAGATGCAAAAGGTTGTCACTTTCTTCGTCATTTAAAGCGGCAGTTGGCTCATCCAAAATAAGCAACTTAACATCTTTGCTTAAGGCTTTTGCAATTTCAACCAACTGACGTTTCCCAACACCAAGATCGATGATCTTAGTCTCTGGCAAAACATCAAGATTAACCATTTTTAAATACTTTTTCGAGCGTTCAATGGTTTCATGCCAGTTAATGACACTACGCTTATGAATCTCATGCCCTAAAAAGATATTTTCATACACAGGCAACTCAGGTATTAATGCAAGTTCTTGATAAATAATCGCAATCCCTTGTTTTTCGCTGTCATTAATGCTTTTAAACACTTGAGTTTCTCCGTTTAAAATAATATCCCCTTGATAGTCTCCGTGGCGATAGACCCCACTAAGCACTTTCATCAAGGTGCTTTTTCCGGCACCATTTTCCCCGACTAAACAGTGAATTTCGCCTTCTTCGACTTTGAAATTCACTTGATCAAGTGCACGTACACCCGGGAAATCTTTGGTGATGTCTTTCATTTCTAGTATTGTACTCATCGTTTTAACTCCTAACATAGATAAAATAGTGATGAGCTTTCATCACTATTTTACCCACGATTTTTTTAACTACTCGAGTTCAAACTCGTCTTCGTCCCAGTATCCCGATTCAATAATAGCTTCGATAACGTTGTCTTGGTCAACAACGAGCACTTCTGCTTGAACCGATGGCACATCAATTTCACCATTATGGTAAGAACCAGTGGTTTCAATAGTGTTACCTTCTAATACATTAATAGCCATGTTAAAGGCTTCTTGAACAAGGACTCGTACGTCTTTAAGCACGGTCATTGATTGACGTCCGTCAATAATGTACTGAATTGATGCGATTTCAGCATCTTGACCTGTAATGAGATAACTTGTAATCTCTGTATCATCTTCAAAGGTGTTCGCAATCGCACGCGCTGTTCCATCATTTGGTGCTAAGATGAATACATCACCTTTGTCTGCAGCGCTTGCATTGGTTAAATGCGCGTCTGCTAAATTCATCGCTGTATTAAAGTTCCAGTCTGTGGTAATTTGCCCAATGATGTTTGCCATTTGATCACGCGTTAACTCTGCTTGATCTTGTAAAGCAACAGCTTGAGATGAGTTTACAACATAGAACGTTCCATCTGCGATTTTTGGTTGAAGAATGTTCCAAGCACCTTCGAAGAATAAGAATGCGTTGTTATCACTTGCTGCACCCGCGTAAAGATAAAGTGGGTTCCCCGTACCTTCTGCTTGGTCAACTAAGTATTGTGCTTGCGCTTCACCAACCGCAACACTGTCAAATGTTACATAGTAATCAACTGCGTCAGTATCCGTAATTAAACGGTCATACGCAATAACGGTAATGCCTTCTGCTTTCGCAAGTTCAACGGCTGCCGCAGCTGCGCCACCATCGTGTGCAGTAATAATTAAGACATCAATCCCTTGAGCGATTAACGATTCAACATTTGAACGCTCAGTTGCTGATGATCCTTCACTAAATAAGATCTCAACATTGTAACTTGTTTCATCGAGTAAATCTCTGAAACGTTGTTCATCTTGTACCCAACGTGGTTCTTCGTTTGTTGGCAAGACGATTCCGATGTGAACTTGGCCTCTACCGCATGCCGCTAGGGTCATGACAGCAACTAAACCAACCATAAAAACAATTAACTTTTTCATTCAATAATTCCTCCTTTTATTTAAAAACGCTTTCATTATACCGTGCATTCTACCCAATAAAAATGGAATATCTTCCACAGTTTTTAAGATATCTTCCACAAAGCATAAAAAAACAGCGCCGAAGCGCTGTTTTACTCACTCTCTAAGATAAACTTACGGTACTCAATCCAGATATAATGGTTATCGACAATCGGAAAACTGTAGTTGTCGATCGGTTGGTTGGTGTATACAATCTCAATCAGTTCAATCAAGGATTCTGCCATGGCTGCTGAATCGTTGATGACGGTTCCGTGTAAGAACCCCGTCTTTATTAAGTCAACTGCTTCATCAAGTCCGTCAATACCAACAACTGGCACATAAGGGTCAATTAAATGGTCGACATAGCCTTTATCACTTGAATCTTCAATCATCTCGCGTTCCATCAAGGCTTCGACTGCCCCAATGGCCATGGCGTCGTTATTGGCAATCACCAGTTCGATCGAACTGCCATAAAGATTAATAAGTGAAATCATCTCTTGATACGCAAGGTCGCGGTCAAAGTCGGCGACGCGGATATCGAGTAAGTCGAGTTCGTACCCAGCGTCTTCTAAGGTTTCAATCACATAACGTGTGCGCTGTTCGGCGTCTTGATGTCCCTGTTGACCCATCAAAATCACGACTTGTATCTTTCCATCGCCATTGACATCGTAGTGATTGAGTTGAGTCGGATCACCCCCAAGTAAGTCCATGATGATGCTCGCTTGCAAGCGGGCACTTTCTTTGGCGTCTGCGCCGATATAGTACGTGTGTTCATACAGTTCTAAATCTTCTTGCAAGGGTTCACGGTTTATAAAGATAATTGGGACATTGTAGGCTTTGGCTTCTTGAATCATTGCGTGCACACTTAAGCGGTCAACAGGGTTCACCACAATCAGTGGCGGTTCTTGGCGAATTAACTCGATGACTTGTTCGTTTTGCGTCAGTTGTGAGTGCTGAGAGTCATAGGTCACAACATCAAATTTATTGCCTGCCGCAAGCTGAATTTGGCGTTCAAAGTCTTGCATGTAATCATCACGCATGTCGTAAATAACAAGTGGAATTTCTTGACTGCTTGTCATCGTGCACGCCGTCATCAAAAAGAACGTTGCGATCAATAGGAAACTTACACTTATTTTTTTCATGCTTTCCGACCTTCTTTCAGTGGATAAATGAGCGTAACGGTGGTGGTGTTTTCGTGATCCGATTCAATGCGTAAATCCGCTAGGTCACCAAACTGGAGCTTTAAGCGTTGGTAAATATTTTTAAGGCCAATATGCTCGACTTCTTCTTCGCTTTGAATCATCCGCCTAATCGCGTCAATTTGCGCTTCACTTAAGCCATATCCGCTGTTTGTGACTTTGGCATGAATCATGTCTTCCTGCCTAGAAACATCAATGGCAATCGTGTTCTCACGCGATTGTGGGTCAATCCCGTGACTGATTGCGTTTTCCACAAGCGGTTGTAGCGATAACTTAAGCACTTGGTAGTTGAGCAAAGCTGAATCGACGTTAAGCGTAAAGGTAAAGACTTCATGGTAACGTATTTGTTGGATCATTAAATAGTTGCGTGCGTGTTCGACTTCTTCTTCTAAACGGACTTCCCCAGATTCATTGGAAATGCTTAACCTAAAGAACTTCGATAGGGCAACGACCATTTTTTGGACATCGTCGTTGCGGTTTTGTTCACTGAGATAAAGAATGGAGTCAAGGGTGTTGTATAAGAAGTGCGGGTTGATTTGGTTTTGTAAGGCTTGGAAATGGGTTTTGCGTTTGGCGCGTTGTTCCTTATATACTCGGTCCATTAATTGTTCAATTTCACTTGCCATGTGGTTAAAGCGTTCCGAAAGCAAGACGACTTCTTTTTGACCCGATTTTATCTCAATCGGCAAAAATGCGCCTCTTTTAAAGGTCTCCATATGCGCTTTTAACGAATCAAGCGGTTTACTGATACGATTTGAAAGCAAAATCGCCGCAATGGAGGTGACGAGGATGCTGCCACCAAAGATAACCCCAAAGGTTAGTAAAACCGATTGACGGGTTTGGTTAATGCCGCTAATGTCTTGGAAAGTCACAATCTTCCAACGGGTGTAACGCAAAGTATTGACTTGGGCGTATAAATTATCGTCATCAACCGTTATCGCAGCCCCACCAAGATAAAGCGTTGACACCGCGTCTAAACTCTTGCATTCTATGCGACAGATGTTTTCTGGGTCAAAGATAAGTTGGTTGGTATGATCAACCAACAAAACGTGCCCTTTTTCCCCTAAATTCGTGTCTTGAGCAAGCGCGCGAAAGACACGGGTATCAAGGTCCATCACCAATACAGCATCTTCACGAACGCCTTCATTGTAATAGTGAAAGACACGACTCACCGTAATCACTTCTTCGCCGCTGCCACTGACGTAAGACTGAAGGGCAGGGGCCGCGAAGTGAAAGATGTTTTCATTGTCGACGGCGTTGCGGAAAAAGGCAAAACTGGATACGTCGGGATGTATCTGTGATGCAGGAATCGTTGAAAGAATTGGATTACCTGAAAGATCAAAAAGCGTAATCGACACCATGTTCGGATCAATATCTACGGCATACGTATACAACGTACTTAAGGCATCGAAATCATCGGCACGGGTTAGATAGACGGTTTCAAGTTGTAAGTAATGCGCCGTATCGACGAGGTTATTTAAGTAGTTTTGGTAGTTCATCACGATTTGTTTGTTAATTTCGGCGGAGGTTTCTTCAATCAAGTCGTCATGTTCACGGGTAAAAGATGAATACGCAAGGAGATTGGATACGGTTAAACTGACGATGACAATCGTCAGTGTCACAATAACAATAATGCTTCTTAAGGATAATGCTTTCCACTTTTTAATCATGGCGATACTCCTTTGGGCTTACACCGGTGTATTTTTTAAAGGTATGGGAAAAATGATAGACCTCATTATACCCACACGCTTCCGCCACTTCAATGACGCGTTGGTCGCTATAGGCGAGCAACTCTTTGGCTTTTTCCATCCGTTTTTTGGTTAAGTATTTATGAAACGTCATGCCGGTTTCCCGTTTAAAGAGCACACTTAAATAGGAGACACTAATCGCAAACGTTTCACATAGGGTTTCCATTTGAATGGATGGTTTGGTGAAGTTTGTATCCACGTATTGGATAATTTCATAGATGAGTTTATTTGATTTTTGCGCGGTGTCTTTTTCTTTGGCTTCGCGGATTCTTACAATCATGTCTTCGACAAACGTTAAAAAGTCATTGAGGTCACGCTGTTCCATCACGACATCAATCATATCGCCATCCATTAAGGTGCTTAAATCAACACTTAAGGATTGCGCGTAGCGAATCACCATGCTGGCGATATTAACCATAATAAAACGAAGATTCATCCATGACGCAGTGTTGGCGTTGGTTAGGATGCGAATATCATTGAATAAGTCGGTGATGTGTTCAAGCGTCCCAAACCGAATCGCGTTATCGATTTGACTAATCATTTCATTGGAAATCATGTAGATCTGTGGGTCTTCACGTTCAAAGTCTTCATAAAAAATTAACGGTCCGACGTTGCTGTATTTGCCGTAGTCTAACGCGCGTTCAGCTTCTTCAAACTTCACACGAAGTTCACGGACATCATCAAAAATACTTGAGACCCCGATATCCATCGATAAGGCTTCAAAATCACCCGTTTTCGCAAGCATCGCATGAAGGTCATCTTCAACGCGGCGGGTGGTTAATTCAGGATGGTTCACCAAAAAGATCATGTTGCCGGTCATCTGAAAGACATGCACTTGCTTGTAATGATTCAGTATCGTGGGAATAAGGTTTCTTAAGAAAATTCGAAAGCGTTCCAGCAAGAAGGTATCTTTCGCGCCTTTAAAGCGAATGATGCCTAAAACATGCTGACCTTTGGTTAAATCAATGCCAAACTGTTTTAAAGCATCTAAGCTATCGTCTTGGATCATGTCTTCTTGAAGCAACGCGGTAAAACGGTTTTCAATCAGTAAAGGCATGCTTTCTTTATAGGTTTCTTCTAAACGTTCTGCGTTATATAGACGATCGTGTTCGTCTTTTAAGGTAGCCGCAAGCTTATCTAAAAAGGCATGTAAGTCGTCTTGACTGACAGGCTTCATTAAATAGGTATAGACATTTAAATCAATCGCTTCTTTTGCGTACTCAAACTCATCGTACCCAGAGATAAAAGCGACTTTTATATTCGGGTAATCACGTCTTAAGTGTTTGGTGAGTTCAATGCCATTAATAAAGGGCATACGAATATCGGTAATCACCACATCGGGTTCATGCGTTTCAACAAGTTCCAACGCATCAACACCATTGTTCGCACTATCGACCACCAGAAAATCATCACGTTCTTCTAAAAAAGACTTAATTCGTCCTCGAACCTGATCTTCATCATCAACCAAAATAACTTTATACACATCTGACATATCGCACCACCTCTTACACACTATTGTACATTATCAACTAAAAAAATGCACTCTGCATTATTAAGCAAAAGAAAAGAGCCCATATAGGGCTCGAAAATAGTCATGTTCATGGATTACTTGCTCTTAATCGGCTGACACTGTTAAATATTAAAATGTATTTATTGTAAGATGTGATAATCCTATTGTTCACCGGTATAAAGAAGGGCAGTCTTAGTGACATCTATTTCGTATGAAACCATCGATATTGTAACACATTTGTGTTACATTATTAATGAGGTGATACGATGAGTAAAAACACTTATATAAACGTTCGCGTTGAATCGTCAACTAAACACGAAGTCGAAGAAATTTTAGACACATTAGGTATGAATATGTCTACAGCTATCGACATTTATTTATCGCAAATCAAACTAAAAAAAGGACTTCCTTTTCAAGTAAAAGTGCCAAAAAGTGATGTGAATACAAAAACACTTGAACTTGCACAAGCTTTAAACCTTACTGGTGGAAAACCATTCCCTAAAAGATTTAATAAAATTGTTTCTTTATATGCCAACGGCGATATTGATTACGATGTTGCTTTATACGCAATCAAGAAAGAGTATATAAATGGCTGATCCTTTTGTTTATGAATGATTGAATATCCTTAAAAATATACCAGGAATAAAACACACTGTTGATATATTTGATAGTCATGACGACAAAAACCAAAACACATAAATTCTAACAAGTATAAAAAATCAAAGGCATCAAAATGGACAATT
>SLQR01000061.1 GCA_007131405.1 Candidatus Izemoplasma sp. | reverse complement strand
TTAAAATATCACGTTTCATACGACAACAATCCTTCCAAATGCTTTTCAATAAAGCCCGTATTAAAATCACCTTTAACAAAATCAGGATGCATTAAAATCATCATCAAAAAGGATTGGTTCGTAGGAATGCCTTCGACAACAAGCTCTTCAAGGGCACTGCGCATTTTGCGAATCGCATCGAGGCGACTATAACCATGAACAATCATTTTTCCAATCATTGAGTCATAAAAAGGTGATACTTCATAATCTGTATAAATCATTGAATCAAATCGAATCCCAAGTCCTTGTGGAACATGAAGCATCTCAATTAGACCAGGACTCGGTCTAAAATTGTGTCTGGGGTCTTCCGCATTAATGCGGACTTCAATGGCATGACCTTGAATCTTGATATCTTCTTGTTTCATTTTGAGTTCGCGTCCACCAGCGATACGTAGTTGCTCGCGAACAATATCGATGCCTGTGACCATTTCGGTGACAGGATGCTCAACTTGGATTCGTGTATTCATTTCAATAAAATAAAAATTCTTCTTGTCCACCACGTATTCAATGGTCCCAGCGTTCACATAATTAACATGTCGTGCCGCTTTAATTGCAGATTTATACATTGCATCACGCATCTTTTTGGGTAATTGGCTCGGTGCTTCTTCAATGACTTTTTGGTTACGTCTTTGTACACTGCAATCACGCTCTCCAAGATGCAACACATTGCCGTAACGGTCTGCAATAATTTGAACTTCGATGTGTTTAGGTGATTCAATAAGTTTCTCAACATAAACACCGTCATGAGAAAAAGCCGCTTTCGATTCTTGTTTAGCGGCGTAATAAGCTTTTTCAAATTCATTTTCCTGTCTGACGATACGCATGCCACGTCCGCCACCACCAGCACTAGCTTTAATTAGAAGCGGTACGCCAATTTTTTTCATGACTTCTTTACCTTCTTCTAAAGTAACTTCGCCCACGCTGCCTGGTACAACGGGCACTTCTGCTTCGCGCATTAATTTTTTTGCCATCGCTTTGTCACCCATTTTTTTTTTTTTTTTCGAGTTTGGTCCAATGAAAACAATTCTACAGTCTTCACACAGTTTAGCAAACTTGCTGTTCTCACTTAAAAAACCGAATCCAGGATGAATGGCTTCGGCCCCTGTGTTAATTGCTGCGCTAATAATATTTTCCATATGTAAATAAGAGTCCGCAGGCGAACTTTTTCCGATGCATACTGCCTCATCAGCGATTTGTACATGTAAACTATCTTGATCAGCCGTACTGTAAACAGCAACTGTTTCGATACCCATTTGTTTGCAGGCACGGATAATACGCACTGCAATTTCACCACGGTTCGCGATCAATACTTTCTGAAGCATTACTCGATCTCCAAAACGACTTGATCGTACATAACCATGTCACCATTTCCAACATGAATGCGTTTGACGACACCGTCTTTAGGTGCTGTAATTTCATTCATAACTTTCATGGCTTCAATGATAAATAAGGTATCGCCCTTTTTCACTTGTTGATTGACACGTGAAAAAGGTGGCTGATCTGGTGCAGGAGCTTCGTAATACGTACCTACAAGTGGGGCTTTAACTTCTGTATACGATGTTTTTTGAGCGTTATTTTCCGTTTTTGTTTGTTGAGGTGCTACTTGCGTTTGAAGTTGAGGTTCAACCTGAACTGTTTCGCGTAGCACATCTTTTTTTATCTCTTTTTCAAGTTCTATCGTAACGTCATCTCTTTCAAGCTTAATTCTTGATAATGATGACGATTCAAACATTTTTATAATGGTTTTTAATTCACGATTATTCATTGTATTCATACCTCCGACTAATTTGCCGTAAAGTAAAGATTAAAAATCTTTACTTTACGCTTTCAATATATTTAAGTACATCGTCGACTGTTTTCATTTTTTGAGCTTCAGAATCGCTAACGGTAATGTCAAATGATTCTTCTAAGGCCATAATAAGTTCTACAACGTCTAAAGAGTCTGCGCCAAGATCATCAATGATGCTTGAGTCTCTTTGAATCGTTGATTCGTCAACACCGAGTTCATCGGCAATAATTGCTTTAATTTTATCGAACATTTTCATACCTCCTTCTAGAAGCATTATAACGATGAACACGGTTGATGTCAATGTATTTTGATATTCAAACCTTTAGATATACAAACATATTTGTTTGTATACATATGTATGGGGTCTTATATGTCTATTCATGCATATATCAAGCCGTTTTCAGGCTAAAAAAAAGTGCTCTAAAATCCACTTGTTAAGGGAAATTAAAAACACTTTTGTTTTAATATACAATCTATTTATCTAATGGTACGTATGCGTACCATTTTCATAATAAGAAAAATCATTATTTATAATTATTTCATTCAACGAAAAAAGTTAATAAATGGCAGTCAATCGTTTGTGATTCTTCATCCCGTATTATTTTGCATTGAAATGCTTGATTAAAATCCGCAAGTTTATAGGTTTTTCCATCGTATTGGATATGATGCGTTGATGTCATAACATAGTCTCGAAAAATATCGAAAAGGTGAGGCGTTGCATGGGTTTTATTAAATGTCTCGATGAACTCATTTAAAAATGCGTCAATATCAATGGATTTATTTAATACCTTATGTAAGGATGTCGCTTTTGGATCATAGAGTTCAGGCTTTCGTTCATTAACATTTATGCCGACACCAGTAACGTAATGGCAAACTTCCTCATCTTGAATGGTTTCAATGAGAATCCCCGCCACTTTTTTGTCCTGTATGTAAATATCATTCGGCAATTTTATCGAGGCTTCAATTTTATACCTTTTCAAGGTTTTTACAATACTGAGTGCTGTTGCCATGAAGAGTTTATAAAAAGCCAATGAATCTGACTGTGTATAAAAACTAAAAGTCAGGTTTTTATCCCCTTCAGTAATCCATTGGCGTTCGCGCCGTCCTTTTCCAGCTATTTGGACTCGTGCACGCACTAGGGTTCCAACATCAAGTGTGTTGCGTTCATCTTTTACGTATGTGTTTGTTGAGTTCACTTCGTCTAACGTTTTAATGTTTGTTATTTTCATACCATCACCTTAGAAGTAGCATATAGAATTTTTGTGTAGAAGTCAAATAAAAAAGCGTAAAATACGCTTTCTTATTATCGTTTCGAAGCTTGAGCTTCGCGTATACTTTTTTTCAGTTCGCGTTCGGCTTTTAGGAAATCCATGGTACGTTGGCGATTTTCTTCAAGACGTTCATGACGAACTTGGTTTAAGTGATCCATGGCGCTTTCTTTATTTAATCCAACGTGTGCTTCTTGCGCAATGACATTAATAAAATTGTCTTGCTGTTCTAAAACACCATTGATTATAACGGTAAATAGATGACTTTGTTCTTTGACCATCTT
This sequence comes from Candidatus Izemoplasma sp., assembly GCA_007131405.1. Classification (GTDB taxonomy): domain Bacteria; phylum Bacillota_I; class Bacilli_A; order Izemoplasmatales; family Izemoplasmataceae; genus SLQR01. The sequence continues at coordinate 5,410 of SLQR01000061.1, read as the reverse complement.
AATATACCCAACATCAATTGTGCTAATGATTGGGGCATGGTTTTCTAAGACGGCGAAGTCACCGTTATTTTTTGAGCTGACGACGATGTAATCAACATCTTCGTTATAAAGAACACCACTTGGTGTAATAACTGTAAGTTTCATGGTTCTCACCTACTCCATGGATTTGGCTTTTTTAAGAACATCATCGATACTTCCAACTAAACGGAAAGCATCCTCTGGAACATCATCATATTTTCCTTCAAGAATGCCTTTGAATCCTCGAATCGTTTCTTCAACTGGCACATATGTTCCTTTTTGACCCGTAAATTGTTCCGCTACATGGAAGTTTTGTGATAAGAATAAACGTAAACGACGTGCACGATGGACGACTTGCTTATCCTCTTCACTCAATTCATCCATTCCTAAGATTGCGATGATATCAAGTAGTTCGTTGTAGCGTTGAATGGTCCGCTGAACCTCGCGAGCAATGTCGTAATGTTCTTGACCGACGACTTCCGGTTCAAGTGCACGTGATGTTGAGGCAAGTGGGTCTACCGCTGGGTAGATTCCTTCCTCACTAATCTTACGACTTAAGTTTGTCGTGGCGTCCAGATGGGTAAAGGTTGTTGCTGGTGCAGGGTCGGTGTAGTCATCTGCTGGAACATAGACAGCTTGGATTGATGTGATTGACCCTTCTTTTGTTGATGTAATACGTTCTTGCAGTTTCCCCATTTCGGTTGCAAGGGTTGGTTGGTACCCAACCGCTGAAGGCATACGGCCTAAGAGGGCTGATACCTCGCTACCGGCTTGCGTAAAACGGAAAATATTGTCAATAAAGAAAAGCACATCTTGTTTTTCTTCATCACGGAAGTATTCAGCCATGGTGAGCCCAGTTAACCCAACACGCATACGCGCACCTGGTGGTTCGTTCATTTGGCCAAAGACCATGGCGGTCTTTTTAATAACGCCAGAATCGGTCATTTCATGGTATAAGTCATTTCCTTCACGGGTACGTTCACCAACACCGGCAAAGACGGAAATTCCTCCATGTTCTAACGCGATGTTATGAATAAGTTCTTGAATAAGAACGGTTTTCCCAACACCCGCTCCACCAAAGAGTCCGATTTTACCTCCTTTGATGTAAGGTGCAAGTAAGTCAACGACTTTAATCCCTGTTTCCAGTATTTCGGTTTCGCTACTAATATCTTCGAGTTTCGGTGCGGAGCGATGGATTGGCATGCGCTTGTTATTTCCATGGATTTCTTCACGTTCATCAATCACATCACCTAGAACATTAAATATACGTCCTAATGTTGCTTCACCAACAGGCACATTAATGGCTTGTTTGGTATCGGTCACTTCCATGCCGCGCATTAAACCATCCGTTGAATCCATGGCAATGGTACGTACGCGTTTATCGCCAAGATGCAAAGACACTTCAAGTGTAAGTTTAATATCCAAAACACGATTGCTATCGTTGGTATTGTCTATCGTTAACGCATGGTTAATTTCAGGAAGTTCTTCTTCGAATTGCACGTCCACAACGGGACCCATAACTTGTATAACTTTACCTTTATTCATGTTTTTCCTCCTTAATTCACCGCGTTTGCGCCACCGATGATATCTGTAAGTTCAATCGTGATGGCATTTTGTCTTGCACGGTTGTAATGAAGTTTTAGATCGCGAATAAGATCTTTCGCGTTGTCGGTTGCGCTCTTCATTGCCGTCATGCGTGCAGCATGCTCGCTTGCTTTTGCTTCTAAAATCATGCCGAACAATACGTTGACTACAACCATAGGCAATAGTTGGCTTAATACACTTTGAGCGCTTGGTTCGTAATGATACATGCGTTTATATTTTTGTAAATCGTCTTTCGGTTTTACTTCAATGAATGGGCTTTTATCAAGAGGCATAATGGTTTGGTATTTAGCCTGTTGATTCATGGTGTTAACAAACTTGTTGTAAAAGACCACAATTTTATCGTACTTTCCAGCTAAATAGCCCTTAATAAAATCATCACTCACTGCTTGGAAATCCAAAAATTGCACATCGTCACGCACTTGAATAACTTCCTTGTTTAAAAGCTCATATTTTTTGCGTCTGGCAAAACTAAAGGCTTTGTACCCGAGTGCCGCAACCGCAAACTCATCGCTTGATTCATGGTGTTTTTCCACGTACGTTTGGAAGGCTTTAAAGACACTTGCGTTATATGGCCCTGCGAGTCCTCGATCACTGGAAATTATGATGTACACGGTTTTTTCCACTTCACGTGACTCAAAAATAGGATGCTTAATATCGCGATCGCTTTCCATGACACGAGCCAAAGAAGCCGTCAGTCGTTTTGTTAGTGGTCTGAAGTTCACGATATTGCGTTCAGCTTTTTTAAGCTTCGATGCGCTGACCATATGCATCGCTTTTGTAATTTGCGATGTTTTGTCTGTAGCGTTTATGCGTTGTTTAATTTCGCGCATAGAACCCATCAAACCACCTCCTTAAGCAAATGATTTTTTAAAGTTTTCAATGACAGCATCAAGTTTTTTGGTGTCTGGCAATGATTTTGTATCACGAATTTCTTTTAGTAATTCTGTGCCTTCTTTATCAAAGAAACTATGCAGTTGTTCTTCAAAACGTTTAATGTCTTCGATTTTCACATCATCAAGATGACCTTTTGTTAAGGTGTAGATGCTAATAACTTGTTTCTCAACATCCATAATCTCGTGAAGTCCTTGTTTAAGTATTTCAACGGTGCGTTTACCACGTTCAAGTTTTTTCGTTGTTGCTTCGTCTAAGTCACTACCAAATTGCGTAAATGCTTCAAGTTCACGGTAGCTTGCAAGGTCAAGACGCAAGGTCCCTGACACCTTCTTAATCGCTTTAATTTGGGCAGATCCACCAACACGCGATACACTTAGTCCCGCATTAATCGCTGGGCGTACACCGGTGTAGAAGAGATCACTTTGCAAGAAGATTTGACCATCAGTAATACTGATAACATTGGTTGGAATATAAGCCGAAATGTCCCCTTCTTGTGTTTCAATAATTGGTAAAGCTGTAATCGAACCGCCACCTAAATCATCGTTTAATTTCGCGGCGCGTTCAAGCAGTCTAGAGTGCAAATAGAAAACATCGCCTGGGTACGCTTCACGTCCTGGTGGACGGCGTAACAATAGACTGAGTTCTCGATACGCAATCGCATGTTTTGTTAAGTCATCATAGACAACGAGCACACTTTTTCCATCAAACATGAACTCTTCACCAATGGAAACCCCCGCGTATGGCGCAAGGTAAAGGAGTGGTGCTGGTTCTGATGCACTTGCGCTTACAATGATGGTGTGATCCATCGCACCATGTTTTTTAAGCGACTGAATAACTCCTGCTACGGTTGATTCTTTTTGTCCAATCGCAACATAGATACACACAACATCTTTTCCTTTTTGGTTGATGATGGTATCAATCGCAATCGATGTTTTCCCCGTTTGACGGTCACCGATAATTAACTCACGTTGCCCACGTCCGATTGGGACGAGTGCATCAAGCACTTTAATCCCGGTTTGAAGTGGTTCATCAACGGATTTACGGCTCATAACACCGGTTGCTTTTCGTTCAAGTGGACGGAATTTGCTTGTCTCGATTTTTCCAAGACCATCAATCGGTTGTCCAAGCGGATTAACCGCGCGACCAATCAATTCTTCCCCAACAGGAATCTCTAAAATACGTCCTGTTGTTTTGACTGAGTCGCCTTCTTTAATCGCTGTTGATTCATCAAGAATAATCGCGCCAACATGGTCTTTTTCAAGGTTGAGCGCCATTCCATATACATCGTTTGGAAAAACTAATAGTTCCCCACTCATTGCTTGATCCAAACCATGTACAAGGGCTATCCCATCTCCGACACTAATAACGGTTCCGATGTTTTCCGTCTTGACTTCTTTGCTGTATTTCTTAATCTGTTCTTTAATTAACGCACTAATTTCTACTGGGTTAATTTTACTCATACTTCCACCTGCCTATTGAGTCAATCGTGACTTCAGTTTATTTAAACTATAATTGACAGTATCGTTTAATACCATACCGTTATATTCGACTTTCATTCCACCAACAATTGTCTCATCGACAACCGCTTCAACAATCACGTTACGGTGGTATTTCTCACTGTACACCTGTTCAAGTTCATTGACGCGTTCTTTTGATAATGGTTTGCCTGTATGAACACGAATACGCATTACATCATCTAACTCTTCCATGAGTTTAATAAAACTCTCGTGGATTTTTCCCATCCTATCCATGCGGTTATAATCAATAACAACTTTCACAAAATCACCAAACAATGTTGGTACTTTCAGTGAATCAATGAGTTCACGTTTCGATGGCTTTGTTATGTTTGGGTGAAGAAAAAACGTGCGCGTTGATGCATCATAGGACTCAATAAATTTATCAAATGCTTGGCGCGTTGTTTTGAGTGCATCAAGTTCGAGTGCAAGCTCAAAAAGCGCGACGGCGTATTGTTCGCTTACCGCGCTCATTGGTTTTGCACCTCTTTAATCGTTTCATCGATTAAGCGATTATAGGTCGCTTCATCAATTTCTTTGGCAATCACTTTTTCAGCTAACAAGGTTGCAACTGAAATGATTTCATTACGCATATGACTTCTTGCAACTTCAATTTCTTGTGCAAGGTCTTTTTGTGCGCTTTTCTTTATGTTTGTTGCTTCATCTTTCGCCTTGGCGATAATTTCACGGCGATTATCTTCACCACGGGTTTTTGCGTCTTCAAGAATTTGTTTGGCTTCAAGTTTAACTTTATCAAACGATTCTTCAGCTTCTTCTTTTAGAACACGAGCTTCTTCATTGCGTTCGGTTGCCTCGGTTAATTCAGATTCCATAATTTCACGACGTGCTTCGATGAACGCAGTAATTTTCTCCCAAAAGAAATGTTTAACGACCAAGATGAGTAAGATGGTTGCAACAAGTTGAATAACCATCTCAACCGCATCAATACCTAAGGCGATATCGACTAGGCGTTGAATGGCTTCTGCAAGATTTGCCATTATGTTGCCTCCAATCTATTTTTAGGTGAAAATCAAAACGAATGCAATAATTAAAGCGTAAAGACCTGTTGTCTCAGCCATCGCTTGGCCAACAAGCATTGTCGTTGTAATTTTCCCTGTTGCTTCGGGTTGTCTACCAACCGCTTCAACTGCTTTACCTGCTGCAAATCCTTGCCCAATACCAGGACCAATCCCTGCAATCATCGCAATTCCAGCACCAAGTAATGCCATTCCATCGACAAAAAACTGGTTGTACTCCACTAATACATTAAAAATCATGCTTCTTCCTCCTAAGATATGTATTTAAACTTATAAATAAATCCTTTTATTTAACACTCTTACTTAGGCAACTTCTGTATCAGGTTCTTCAATTGCCATCGA
>SLQR01000076.1 GCA_007131405.1 Candidatus Izemoplasma sp. | reverse complement strand
TTTTTTTCTTTATTTAAAATACGGTGTCAAATATGAGTGAAACAGTTTTTTTTAGCCTTTTGTGTTATAATAAGGGTAGATTATTTTTTTTGGAGGCATTATGAAATCGATACGTGAATTGTACAAGATTGGACGTGGACCATCAAGTTCTCATACGATGGGACCGGCAAAGGCTTGCCAGGTATTTATGAAACGCCATCCTGCGGATCACTATCGTGTTATTTTATATGGTTCTTTAAGCTTAACTGGAAAAGGGCATTTAACTGATCAAGTTATTAAAGAAACACTTATAAATGTCGATGTGGTTTTTAGCAGTGATTTTATTGAAGAACATCCAAATACGATGGATTTGATTGCGTATAAAGAGCAAAAAGAAGTTGGTCGTGCTCGTGTTTATAGCATTGGTGGTGGAACGATTCGTTTTGAAGGTGAGATATTTGAAGAAACGATGCATGTCTATCCACACCAGTCTTTTCTTGAAATAAAAGAGTATTGTATGAAGGAAAAAATTACCCTGGATGAATATGTTTTTCGTTTTGAAGGGGAGGGCATTAAAGACTTTTTAGGTGATATTTGGATTGCGATGAAACGTGCAATTGAGAATGGCCTAAGTCGTGAAGGCGTCTTGCCAGGCGATTTAAAAGTTGAACGAAAAGCACGCTATTTGTTTATTAATCAAATGAAAAATGAACCAGCTGAAATCTTTGAAAATCGCATGGTAAGTTCGTTTGCCTTTGCGGTTAATGAAACAAATGCCAGTGGTGGATTTGTTGTGACTGCGCCAACATGTGGCGCGAGTGGGACGGTACCCGCTGTTCTTAAATACATGCAAGAGCGTCACCGTTTTAATGATGAGAAAGTAGTTAAAGCACTTGCTGTGGCGGGTGTTATTGGCAATATCATCAAACATAATGCATCGATTAGTGGTGCGGAGGCAGGATGTCAAGCTGAGGTAGGCTCTGCTTGTAGCATGGCGGCCGCTGCCCATGCGAGTTTATTCCGTTTGAGTTTAGATCAAATTGAGTACGCAGCAGAAATTGCGCTTGAACATCATTTAGGATTAACTTGTGACCCAGTCCTTGGGTATGTGCAAATTCCATGTATTGAGCGAAATGCCGTAGCGGCACTTCGTGCAATTGATGCATGTGGGTTAGCGTACTTTTTAAGCAACTCCCGTAAAATTGCGTTTGATACAGTTGTTGAAACAATGTTTGAAACAGGGAAAGATATGCCAGCCAATTACCGTGAAACGAGTTGTGGCGGTTTGGCAAAAAAATACAAATTGGATTCATAGCGAGGTGTGACAATATGGTAGAAAAAAATGCCTATTATGAAGTAAAGTTCACAGATTTGACACACGATGCGATGGGGGTCTGTAAGATTGACGGCTATCCTGTTTTTGTTAAGGATGCGCTTAAAGGGGAAGAAGCGTTAATTAAAGTTGTCAAAATGAATAAAAACTTTGGGTTTGGTCGATTGATTGAGATCCGAAGAGAAAGTCCGTTTCGAAAGTTGCCGATATGTGAACACTATCAGGTGTGTGGTGGATGCAATACGATGCATATGAACTACGACATGCAACTTGCGTTTAAGCGTCACCGTACGATTGAAACACTTCGAAAACTTGGACGTGTTGAGACCACTGTCAATGAAACAGTAGGCATGAATAATCCATATTATTATCGCAATAAAGCCGTTCTCCCATTCGGAAAAAAAGGTGGGAAAGTTGTTGGTGGGCTGTATAAGTTACGAAGCCACGATATTGTGAATATAAAACGTTGTCATATTTTTCCGAAAGTATTTTCGGATATTGTGCGTTTTTTCCGTACGCTTTTTACGGAACTCAAAATGGAGATTTATGATGAAGTTGAACATACTGGGCTCATCCGCGGGATCATGCTTCGTCATTCTCAAAGCACCGATGAGATTAGTTTGACACTTATAACAACATCTGGAAAGCTTCCGCATAAAGATATTATTCTTGAGCGTACGTTAAATCGTTACCCACAAGTTGTATCGATTGTGCAAAACTTAAATCCCGATAAAACCAATGTTATGCTTGGTCAAAAAGCAAAAGTATTACACGGTAAAGACGTGATAGAAGATACGCTTATGGGGCTTAAATTTGAGATTTCCCACCGTTCGTTCTTCCAAGTTAACCCGGTGCAAAGCGAGTTGCTGTATAAGAAAGCGATTGAGTATGCAAAGTTGACTGAAACGGATACCGTGGTTGATGCTTATTGCGGGATTGGAACGATTGGACTTAGTTTAGCACACCAAGTAAGAGAGGTCATTGGCATTGAGGTTGTTAAGGATGCGGTTAAGAATGCACAGCAAAACGCTAAAATTAACAACATTAAAAATGCTCGATTTATCGTTGGGGAAGCGGAAGAAGAAATCGCATCGTTGAAAGAGACAATTGATGTTTTATTTGTTGATCCACCACGAAAAGGTGTGGATAAAAAACTGCTTGAGACGATTGTTAAATCTAAGATACCACGGGTTGTTTATATATCCTGTAATGTTTCAACCCTTGCTAGAGACTTGAACTTCTTGCAAGCGAATCATTATAAAGTTATTGAAGTTACACCATATGATATGTTCCCTCAGACAGGTCACATTGAGACAGTAACCTTGTTAGAGCGCACAAAATAATTTGAGTGCTTAATTGAATAAATTTATAGTAATGTATATTATAATAGGTATAAAATATAGATTTAGAGAGGGGGTTCTATGAACGAAATTACACACAAGAGTTTAAGACGCTTTAATTTAATTATGGGGACGGTGCATTTTTTCCAAGCTGTGTTGATGTTAATGTTATCACTTACTTGGGAGAACATTCGAGAATTTAGACCACAAATTGTTTCGAATTTTTTAACGTTTAATCCAGATCTTGGTGAATCTGGAGCGTTAGTCACTGAAACAACCAATTTATTTACTTTGCCGTTTGGTATATTGGTTTCTTTATTTTTGTTCTTATCAGCGTTTGCACACTTCACTATATCGGTGCCAAATAAAACTAACGCCATTTATAATGAAGACCTAGACAAAGGAGTTAACCAGTTCCGCTGGTATGAATATGCCTTGTCTTCAAGTTTAATGATCGTTCTTATTGCGACTTTATTTGGTGTCTTTGATATTGGGGCATTGATCTTGATTTTTGTGGTGAATGCAACGATGAACTTGTTTGGACTGCTCATGGAAAAAATTAATGAGAAAAAAGAGGATGTTAGTTGGTTACCATTTATCTATGGAACCATTGCCGGACTTGCCCCTTGGATTGTGATTGTGCTTTACGCCTTTGGCAATAGCGATCCTGCGGAAGTTCCTTGGTTTGTTTATGCGATTGTTGGATCGTATTTTGTGTTCTTTAATCTATTCCCAATTAATATGATTTTGCAGTATAAACGTGTTGGGAAATGGCGTAACTATCTTTATGGTGAGCGTGGCTACATTATTTTGTCACTAGCGGCTAAAACCGTTTTAGCGTGGCTTGTGCTCTTTGGAGTTATGCAACCGTAGTTGCTTAATTGCATACATTCGCGTATAATGATTTGAAAGAATAAGGCGATGGAGTTCGCCGTTAACCGCATTAATGCTGATGACTCCTATCCACGTTTTTGGCGTGGATAGGATTTTTTATTGGAGGCGAGAATTATGATGTTAAGTTTGGCGTATTTAATTATTTTCGGAATGCTGGGAAACGTCTTATTTAAGACGTTTAAACTTCCTGGTTTAATTGGGATGTTGCTCGCTGGGATGGTCATTGGACCTCAAGGATTGAACCTGCTTGATGGCACCATGTTAGCGATTAGTGAAGATTTAAGAAAGATAGCCTTAATCATTATTTTGTTGCGTGCTGGTCTTGGGTTGAATCGTCGTGTTCTCATGCGCATTGGTAAAAAGGCAACGGCTTTAAGCATTATCCCCGTTTTGTTTGAGGGATTCTTTGTCCTCCTTTTAATGATGTGGCTATTTGATTTTCATTTTGTTCAAGCGGGGATGGCGGGATTTATTTTAGCCGCAGTATCACCGGCAGTCATTGTGCCGGCGATGCTTAAGTTAATGAAAAATAAAGTGGGTGTGAAGAAAAACATTCCGACTTTGGTTTTATCGGCTGCGAGTGTGGATGATGTTATCGCGATAACACTCTTTTCGACATTCTTAAGTATTTACTTCTCTCAGACAGTAAATGTTCTTGGTCATATTTTAGGGATTCCTATATCAATTGGCTTAGGTATTTTACTCGGTGTTTTGATTGGGGTAGTTCTTGTTTATCTATTTAATCGCTATCATATGCGAGATTCAAACAAAGTGGTTTTACTTATAGCAATCGGGATATTTATGGTGAGTTTTTCAGCCATGATTGAAGCGTATATTTTAATTGCAAGTCTACTTGGTGTGATGGCGCTTGGATTAGTCATTACTGAACGTAAAAAGAGCCTTGGTGAACGGTTGTCGATTAAGTTTGACAAAGTGTGGGTGCTTGCGGAACTGTTCTTATTTGTGTTAGTCGGGGCCGTGGTGGATATTCAAGTTGCACTTCAAGCGGGACTGCTTGGTTTAGTCGTCATTGCTGGAGGCTTGCTGGCCCGTAGTTTAGGGGTAGTCCTTGCAACCTGTCGGACCGATTTTTCCTGGCCTGAAAAAAGTTTTTTGATGATTGCTTTTATGCCAAAAGCAACGGTTCAAGCAGCTGTTGGATCCATTCCACTCTCATTGGATGTCGCAGGTGGAGAGATTATATTGGCTTTAGCTGTTCTTTCTATTCTCGTCACAGCACCACTAGGTGCAATCGGGATTCAGCTTTTTTCAAGGACACTGCTTCATAAATCGACTGAACCTCATTCCCAGGAATGATTATTCGGTTTTCCTGTTCATTTGAAGCGTTTTTCAGTATAATTAGTCGTGTAAGTTGTATAAATTAAAGCGAATAAATAATATTATTTTAAGGATAGAAGGAGCGAGATTATGCGTGTCATATTAAGAATTTCATTTCGTGTTGTTTTTGTGGTTGTGTTAAGTCTTATTTTAAGTTTGGCGCTACTAACGATTACTGAATACCGACCGGATGACATCGAAGTGTTAACCGTGAGCAATCAAACCGATCTTACCATGAATGATGATAGGCAAATATCGCTCATGACATTTAATCTTGGTTATGCGGGACTTGGGGCATCAGAAGATTTTGTGCTTGATGGTGGAACGCGAGCACGTCCAGATTCGCGTGAAGCGGTTGAGGATAACTTGCAAGGCATAACCAATATTTTGCTCGATAATCCCGTGGATGTCTATTTGCTGCAAGAAGTGGATTTAAAAGCGAGAAGAAGTTATAACATCAATCAAGTTGACTATCTTCAAGAAGTACTGGGAAATGGCTTTAATTCGACATTTGCATTTAATTTTAAAGCGATATTTGTGCCGTTTCCAGTGTCGCTGACGGATTACATTGGTCCTGTAGAAAGTGGTCTTCAAACGCTATCAAGGTACCATGTTGATGAAACAGAACGCCATCAATTCCCAGGGTCATTTGCATGGCCACTGCGTATTGCAAACTTAAAACGAGCGATGCTTGTCTCACGTATTGCCTTAGAGAACTCAGATCACGAACTTGTGATTGTGAATTTGCATATGTCAGCTTACGATGCTGATGGTTCGTTACGGGATGCAGAAATGTCGTATCTACGTGAATTTATGGAGTATGAATATGCATTAGGGAACTATGTTATTATTGGCGGCGATTTCAATCAAACGTTTCCAGATGCAGTTGATAAGTATCCGCTTGTGAGTGATGGATTATATGAAGCATTTCCGATTGAGGAAGATTTTTTACCAAATGGATTTAATTATGCCATTGATGTAACCTCACCAACATGCAGGTTGTTAAACCAACCGTATGATTCAGACAGTGAATTTACGCAGTACTATATTATCGATGGGTTTATGGTTTCCGATAATATTCGCATTGATTTTGTGGAAACACTCAATTATGACTTTGAATACAGTGATCACAACCCGGTTGTATTAACCGTGACGCTTTTAGGGACTGGTCACGATGCGTAAGAGGAATCGCTACACAATCACAAATATTTACCGTAAAAATGATCTGACAAATGCTCAAATTGTGGAAGTGTCACTTGAAGATTACGATGAATTGTTTAATGGATGGGACGCATCGTTATTAAAGCGTAAAGAGCTTGAACCAGAGTTGATGGACTATTTACTTGCGTCCAGCCGTGAAATTCCATTTAATGAAAACCTTGAACTTGAATTTTATGTGCCTTCGTCTAAAAAAAATAGTGAAAAAGAATTGCGTAGTTTGGAAGGTATCAAGTATAATTTCAAGGTTGGTTTGCATTTTGTTCAACAAGCACTTTCGGCAAATACGCGCAAAATTTTAACATATATTGCAATCAGTATCGGATTTTTGCTGCTTGCTTATTTACTCCCAACAGTATCGGATTTAGGCATAATGTTTTCCATTTTAATGGAGGGCCTATTTATCGGTGGTTGGGTGATGCTTTGGGAAGCTTTTTCATTGTTTTTCTTTGCAAGTCACGAATTAAGGGTTAAACGCAAGCATTTAATTCGCTTGCTTGAATCAGAACTATCAATTATCTATCAAAATGTGTAGAAAGAATAAAGAGGTGTGTTTATGCAATCACAATTAGAAAAGAATCAAGAAGTATTAATCACAATTAAAAATTTAGGTATTAATGGTGAAGGTATTGGCTATTATAAACGCCAAGCCGTGTTTGTCGACGGGGTATTTCCACCAGAAGAAGTCGTGGTAAAAATTACGTCGATTCATCGTGGGTACGCGGTCGGCGAAGTGGTACGCATTAAAAAGCGTGCATTTTACCGTGAACGACCATTTTGTAAACATTACGGAACGTGTGGTGGCTGTCAACTTCAGCATATTAAGTATGAAGAACAGTTACGCTTAAAAGAAGATATGCTAAAGCAAACGTTTGATCGTTACACAAACGTGGATCTTAATAAAGTTAAATTCCACACGTTTGCGCCAGTTATTCGACCAAGATATTACCGTCATAAGGCGTCGATGCCTGTCAGGAATACGACAAAAGGATTAGTGACAGGGCTCTATAAAAAAGGGTCAAACGATCTGGTTGACGTGCTTGAGTGTCCCGTCCAAGACCGTCGCATTAATCAAATTAACCAACGTGTTTTGGAGTTATGTGATGAGTATGAGATTTATGCGTTTGATCCAAAAGAAATGCGTGGGTTACTTCGTTATATTGTGACACGTGTGAGTTCTTTCAATGAGACGATTCAAGTGACACTCGTAGTGACAATTTTTAACAAAGCACTTATACCACTTGCGCATAAAATTAAAGAGCTGCCTAGTGTTGAAAGTGTTGCAATCTCGAAAAATCATGATGCGAAAAACCATGAGATCTTTGGGGATACGTTTGAAATTCTTGCAGGGGAAGATACCATTATGGAATCGGTTGGCAACGTTAAATTTGCTTTAAACCCAAAAGCATTCTTTCAACTAAATCCTGAAGAGGCAGAGAAAATGTACAATTATGTAGGAACGCTCTTTGATAAAAAAGAAGAGAGTTTACTTGACCTTTATACAGGAAGTGGTGCGATGGCCCTTTATTTTGCAGACCAGTTTAAAACTGTTTTCGGAGTTGACCAAAGCAAAGCATCCATTGATAGTGCCAATCACAATAAACAGTTAAATAACATAAAAAACGCCCACTTTACAGAGGGGGACGCGTACGAATCTGTGCAAAAGCTATATGATAAAGGATTTAATTTTGATGTGGTTGTTTTTGATCCGCCACGTTCGGGTCTTGACGATAAAATGATTGATTTACTGTTACGTAAACCAATTAAGAAATTAATTTATGTGTCATGCAATCCGAGTACCTTAGCAAAAAATATAAAAGCATTAAGTCGTAAATACAATGTTAAATCCGTCATGCCATTTGATATGTTCCCGCAAACAAGTCATATCGAAAGCGTTACATTACTCGAGTTAAAGTAACACATAGCCATATTGCACAAACGGAATAATTGGAGGGGCACAGTTATGAAGGAAATACTTGAGGATTTACAAAGAAAAATAGATGACAAGAAAACTCGAAATGCGTTGCGAACTAAGGATGTTAGACGATTAGCTTCTGACGCATACAAAACGTTAAGACAAAACAATCATGAAGCTATCTTGGATGTATGTGAGAAGTTGCTCGACTATAATACTTGGGAACATAAACTGATTGCTTTTGATTGGGCTTATCGTGAACGAAAAAAATACACATCACAAACCTTTGATCGATTTGAACAATGGTTAAAAATGTACGTTCATGATTGGTGGGACTGTGACGATTTTTGTACCCATGCATTGGGAATCTTAATTCACGATTTCCCAGCCTTATTACCACGTATTAAGATGTGGGTCAACCATGAAGAGTTTGCGGTTAGACGCGCGGCTGCGGTCGTGCTGATTCCATCCATACGTCGACAATCGTGTCCAAAGGAGTACCCCTTTGAAATTGCGAATGCACTATTTAATGATGACCATTATTTGGTGGTAAAAGGTTATGGATGGTTGCTTAAAGTTTTTGCGGAGTATGAAGAAGAATTGGTTATTGAGTATTTGAGAAAACATGTTAAAACAATGCCACGTCTTGCTTTTCGCTATGCCCTTGAAAAAGTGGATGAAACGAAGCGCAAAGAACTTATGGCACTATAATTAAATTAAATGGAGGGTACTGTGATTACCTTAAAACCGATTAGTTCGTCAAACTTTGAAACGTGTATGGGGTTAAAAGTGTCACCGGCTCAAAAAAAGTACATTGCAAGCAATGCGTATAGTCTGGCAGAAGCATATGTTCTTACTCAAGAACGCTATGAAACACCATTACCTTATGGTATTTATCATCAAGACAAAATGATTGGGTTTGCGCTTGCCATCTATCAACCTAGGAACCCAGAAGATGAAAGAGACGATAAAGCCATCTATTTTATTCCACGCTTTATGATTGATGAAAAAAAGCAAGGCAAAGGGTATGGACGTGAAGCATTTAAAGTGTTGATGGACCATTTATCGACGCAGCCAGTCGGTAAAGCAACGGAACTTATACTGTCAGTTGATTTATCGAATAAAGCCGCACTATCCCTTTATGAAGCGGCAGGATTTAAGCCCTTACCAGATGAGGTTGACGATGATGGGGATCAAATTTATGCGTATACAATACAACAATAAAAAATAGGTTCACTACATATAACTGTAGTGAACCTGTTTTTATTTATCACGCATTGGTTCGGTGCGTAAACCGTAAACCTCACTAACATCTTGTATAAAGATGACACCCTTACCGGCTTCATCAATATTTAGTTTTTCTCGAATCGAAGTAATAATTGCTTTTGAACGTTCTGTTTCTGCTAAAATAAGCACAATTTCTTTTTCTGGTGCTATTTCCATATTAAATATTTTACTCGTTTCATGAATCCCCGAACCTCTTGCGTTAATGATTGTGCCTCCGCGTGCACCTGCTGCACACGCAGCGTCAATAACATCTTCGGCATAGCCCTTATCAACAATGGTAAATATAGATCGATGCATAGGTTTTTTCACTCCTCGACTTTCTTTATAGTTTTCAAATAAACTTGAACCGATAATCTGTGACACTGGCATGGTAAATACGATGCCGTGATTTGGTTTATAAAACTTGAATTTATCGTTGAGTTCTTTGATAAGCAATTTTGATGAATTATCATCGATTAACACAAAGATAATTTCTTTGCTGGAATCTGTTAAATCAAGAAAATCAAGTAGTTTACTTGTGTGAGCTGTTCCTTTACCTAAAAAGACAGTAGCGCCTAACATGCCGTGTTCTCTCCCGTGTTTTATGATTTTACGTGCCATTCCCAAATTGACAATGAAGGTCATAATGTCTAAAGTATTATTATCGTTATTATTCATGGGATAGACCTCCTTTTTTTGATTTGATTTTATAGATTAGTCCGAGCAGTTGTAACGTGATGATCGGGGTTAAGGCAACCATTGCGATCATCCCAAAACCATCTAATATGATATTAGCGCCTTGTACACTGTGTGCTGCGCCTTGGACGAAAGCGAGTGAGAAGGTTGCGGTCATTGGCCCCGTGGCGACACCACCAGCGTCATAAGCAATACCGATGAATATTTTAGGAACAATGTACATTAATCCAACAGCTATGATGTATCCAGGCAGCAAATAATGCCAAAGTTGAAGAGGAACAATGAAGATTCTTAAAACCGATAACGAAAGCGCGATACCGACGCCAATAGATAAAGCGATAAATACAGCACCTCGTGTAACATAACCACTCGTTACGTCTTCAATCTGATGCGTTAAGACGTGAACAGCAGGTTCAGCAAGAATTGTTACAACACCTAAAATAAAGGCGAATAAGACAAGATAAAACCGTGAATCAAATGCGGAAAGTTCTTGCCCTATGATATTACCAACATCCATAAACCCAGCATTAACGCCTAGAAGAAACAAATAAAGACCTAAGAATGTATAGATTAAACCTATGAGCATCCGGCGAAACGTCCGCTGCTTAAAGACTTTTAAAAAGAACTGAAAGAAAATAAATGTAAGAAAGATAGGCAACAAAGCAAGGGCACTTTCATTCCACATACCGCGACTTAAGGTAAAGAAGGGTGATAGTATTGAGCCTGTTTGTGGTTGATAGGGCTCTAGTGATTGAGCAATTTCAGTGTCGCCTGAAAATAGCCCTAAAATCATGACGGAAATAATAGCGCCAACAGAAACAATAGCGATCGTTCCAAAACTATCCTTTTCACCAGCTTTACTATCTTTTTTCAATTGTGAAACTCCTAGAGCAAGTGCTAAAATAAATGGAACAGCCATAATGCCTGTGGTGGCACCAGATGCGTCAAAGGCAAAGATTAGTATTTCGGACTGAATAAAAAAACTCAGCAAAAACACAATACCATATAACACGGTTAGTATCAGGTAAAGTGGAACACTAAAGAGGATACGGTATAGCCCAAGTCCAAGTAGTGACGCTAGCCCGAATGAAACGACCAAAGTTAATGCTGTACTTGTAATTTGGCCTCCCGTTACGAGTTCAACTTGGTGACTAAAGATCAACAATCCAGGTTCTGCAATCGATATAATAATTCCCAGTGAAAATGCGACAACTAAGACAATCCACAACTTATTGGATTTTGCTGTCGCTTCGCCTACTTGACTACCCAAAGGCGTAATGGCTTTATCGACACCGAGTAAAAATAAGGATAAACCTAGAGTGATAATGATAGCACCAATTATAAATCGAATCAGCATCGAGAACTCTAAGGGTATAAGCGTGAAACTTAATAGTATAACAATTAGGGTAATCGGAAGGACAGACAAAAGAACTTCTTTCAATTTCTCAATGAGAATATTCAGTGTTATCACTCCTTACCTTTAAGGGTGGATTAACCTAATGAATCATATAAAACGGTGTTGTTTTTGTTGTCTTCTTTAGCTGCATACAGTGCTTTGTCTGATTGTCCGCGAATGGTATCGAAATTCTTATGTGGTTTAATGCTGTCTGCGATACCGATACTCACGGTATAATGCACATCATCTTCTCGTGTAGGCACAAAACCGTCTTGAATGCTTTTGCGTAAAAGTTCTGCTTTTTTATAGGCTTGATCATCAATTGTACCAGGGATAATGACCGCAAACTCTTCGCCGCCTAGACGACCAACGATGGATGGGGGTGGGAAATGCACTTTTAACTCTTGAGCAAAATGTTCGAGCACACGATCCCCTACAGCATGGCCATACTTGTCATTAACTTTTTTAAAATCATCAAGATCAAATGTTAAAAAACTAATAACGTTAATACCTTCTTGTTTAGTGGTTTCTTCATACTTGTGTTGGATGGTTGTTCGGTTATAGACTTGCGTTAACGCGTCGTAGTTTGCTTTCAGTTTAAGTTCTTGTTCATAGCGTTTTTGATAGGTAATATCTTGAATGATTATAAGCGTACCAAGCGTTTCACCAGGCGATGTATACAGAGGATAACGCTCGATTTCAAAATAGTAATCAACATTTTTTACAGAATGTTTAATTTGTTGGGTTTGCATGTTGGTCGTGCTGTAGTCTTTGGTTAAATCAAAGACACTAAGCACAGGTTCAAACGTTGTTTCCTTAAAAATGTTAATGTTAAAGTAGTTTTTAATTAGGACTTTTGCGGCTCGATTTGTGTCCACAACAATGTGATTGTTATCAACAATGACTAACCCATGGTTAATGACATCAAATACTTTGTCTTTAGCAAGGGGAGAGAATGTAAACAGCTTGTATCGGAATAAGACGAGAAATAAAAGAATTGAGCCAGGCGCATAAAGCGCTGAAACGGTGATAAAAATGCGATACTCTTTAAAAAGAGTCATATTAATCATGGTTAAGAATAGGTTTGTAAATAGAGCAAGAATGATTAATTGTGTGCTGCGTTTTGTGCGGGCATCGACTTTGCGTGAGAACACGAATAGATAAAGCATGGACAAAAGCACAAATGCCATGTTAATGTTGACGATTAAGATTCCAAGAGGTGTTTGTTCGACAAGTAAATAGTTTCCAAACAGTCGACTTTCTTCAATGGAGTAACCGATACGGACAAGTTCATGTATGTCATTGGTAAACACGAGCCCAATGGCTGCTAAGGGAATCAGCGCAAGAATTTTAACGTAGAAAGGCGTATTTCGCCCGCTGTAGTGGTAACTAAATACGAGGATTAAAAAAGGCACTAAAAAGCCTGGTATCTGTTGGAGGTTTCTTAATAAAATCATTCGTTCCATTGACCCTGCACGTAATTCGAGTGCGGCAAACATACTCCATGCAGCAACAAGCATCATAACTAAAAACAGAGCTTTAGCACCTTGAATTTTTCGATATCTTAAAGCGTAAAGTGCAATAATCAATGTGATGGCAATCGATAGAGCAAGAACCGATATTTGCATAAAAACCATATACATCATCCTTTATGGGGGATTTGTGTTGATAGAAAAGCAACAAAACGGTAAGATTTAGCATAGTTTTATTATAGCGGTTTATGTGGCAAATATAAACATTGATTTTTATTACTTGAGTAATCAAAGGTTATTTCTTTTTTATCGAATTTGGGGTACACTAATTATGTAACTTTTTTGGAGGTGCATTATGGGAACGATTATAAATGCTATTGCTATTGTTATTGCTTCAATACTAGGCGTAATCTTTAAGAAGGGGCTTCCAGAAAGCCTTCAAAAGTCAATTATGTTTGTGCTTGGTCTTAGTTTGGCTGTCCTTGCCACAGGTTGGTTTTTGAAAGATTTTTTGGTGATTGAAGATAATTTATTGCTTTCAAGCGGGGATTTATTAATTATTTTATCGCTCGTCGTTGGAACCATGATTGGTGAGTTAATCGGAATCGATGAAGGGATTAACTCATTTGCTAATAACGTCGAGAAAAAATATAAATTACCGCCACTTGCTAAGGGGTTTGTGTCTGGGACATTAATCTTTTGTGTGGGTGCGATGGCGATTCTTGGTTCAATTGAAGATGGTCTGCATGGGGATTACACGATTTTGCTTGTAAAAAGTGCACTTGACTTTGTGACGGCGATGTTGCTTTCGGCAGTGCTTGGAATTGGTGTTATTTTTTCAGCTTTAAGCGTTTTGCTTTATCAAGGAACCATTACGATTAGTGCCTCGCTTGTAGGTGTTTATTTAACCGAAGACATGATTCGTGCGATCTCAATGATTGGAAATATTCTTTTGGTGGCAATGGGCCTTAATTTTATGGGCATTACTAAAGCCAAAGTGGCGAATATGCTACCCGCGCTTTTAATTCCCATTATCTATTTTGCTATTTTAGCATTATTTAGTTAGGAGACGACAATGAAAATAACAAAAGAACACATTGATGATACTCTTAAGCATCTTCTCGAGTCTTCGCCTAAGGGAAGATTAAAAGAAGCCATGACGTATGCGTTATTAAATGGTGGAAAACGCCTTAGACCTCTGTTAATGCTTGCTGTTATAGAAGCCTATGGTCTGAATCCAGAACTGTATATAGAAACCGCATGTTCACTTGAAATGATTCACGCGTATTCACTTGTTCATGATGATTTGCCTGCCATGGATGATGACGACTTACGTCGCGGAAAACCAACAACACATAAAGCTTTTGATGAAGCAACAGCAATATTAGCGGGAGACGCTTTAATCACGGACGCTTTCTTAATCGTAACCCGCCAAGATATTTTAAGTGAACAAACGAAAGTCAATATCATAAGTGTGCTGGCTCATCATGCAGGGTCACACGGGATGGTATATGGTCAGATGCTTGATTTACTTGCGGAAAACACTAAGATCGACCTTGAAGACTTAAAGAGGATTCATACGCACAAAACAGGAAAACTCATTGAAGCAGCACTGATGATGGCAAGTTACATTGCTAAACCAGAAGATCTTGATGCTTGGCAATCCATCGGTGCGAACCTGGGTCTTGCCTTTCAGATTCAAGATGATGTTATGGAGATTACCCATTCACAAGAGGCGATGGGGAAAAGTTTAAGTGATGATAAAAATCAAAAAACTACGTATGTCGGTTTACTGGGTCTTGAAGAGTCAAATAAGTGTATTGATAAAGCCTTTGAAACAATTCATTTAGTATTAAGTAATCTCACGATTAATCGCGAAGTGATTGATGTATTGTTAACGCATATTCAAAATCGAAAGAATTAAGTCCTTGAATATAAGGACTTTTATTTTTGAGATAATATTGTGATATAATATAGGGGATAAACGTCTTAATGTATAGGTGTTAATATGAAAGTAGAACATAAAATTATACTTTGGGCAAGTGTCTTTGTCTTAATTGTCATCAGTGCCACAATTGGGTACATGATATTACTCGATTTAACCTTTATTGATGGACTTTATATGACGGTTATAACCATTTCAACGGTGGGATACACCGAAGTGGCTGAAATGACGAAAGAAGCCAAAGTGTTTTCGATTATTGTAATTGTCTTAAGTGTCAGTACGGTTGGGTTTTTAGCCTCACGTATTGTCTCGCTTTTTAGTGGAGGATACGTGAATCACGTTTGGAGGAAGAGAAGAATGATTAAGGATATTGATGCAATGAAAAATCATTATATTATTTGTGGGGCTGGCGAAACAGGATGGCATGTTATTAAACAGTTCCAACGCCAGGAAGTTGATTTTGTGGTTGTGGATAAAGATGAAGAAGTGATTAAAGAGTTAAACGAACTCGATGTGAACTATATTGAAGGGGATGCAACACAAGATGAGGTTTTACTAAAAGCAGGTATTGAGAAAGCTCAAGGTCTTGTGGCGGCTTTGTCTAAAGATGCTGAAAATGTTTTTGTCGTTTTAACGGCTAAACAACTTAATGAAAAGATGCATGTTGTTGCACGTGCAATTGATAAATCATCGCATAAAAAGTTAAGACGTGCAGGTGCTAATCATACAGTCTCTCCAAATGAGTTAGGTGGACGTAAAATGGCCACAGTCCTTTTAAAACCGTCTTTAACGTATTTTATTGACCATGTTATTGAGACAGAAGACATGACTCTAGATTTAGAAGAGATTATCATTAATGACAATAGCGAACTAGTTGGCAAAAAATTAGGCGAATGCAAAATCCCTGAAAAGACAGGGTTAATTGTGCTTGCTATCCGTAAAGAAAAAGATGGTGAATTTCAATTTAATCCCAAAGTTGATGTGACGCTAAATAAAAAGGATCATATTATCGTTATTGGAGAGTATGATCAAATACAAAAACTTAAAGAACTTGCGAAGGATGCAATCTAATGCTTTTTATTGAATACCCAAACTGTTCGACAGTCAAGAAAGCAAAACGGTATCTAGAGGATAAAAACATTACGTATAACACACGTCATATCGTCAATGAAACACCGACCAAAGAGGAGTTAAGACAGTGGCTTAAAAAGAGTGGCTATGATATTAAACGATTCTTCAATACAAGCGGTCAAGTTTATCGTGCATTAAACTTAAAAGATAAACTTTCAACCATGACGATTGATGAAAAACTCGAACTGCTTTCAAGCAATGGGATGTTAATTAAACGCCCCATTGTGGTGATGAAAGAGACTGTGCTTGTTGGATTTAAAGCGTCCGAATGGAATGAAATATTTAGTTAGTACTTGTAATCCTGTATTACATGTGATAAAGTAATTACGGAAAAACGAATAGTTCTTCAGGGCAGGGTGTAATTCCCGACCGGCGGTATAGTCCGCGAGCGCAAGCTGAGTAGGTTAAATTCCTACACCGACAGTAAAGTCTGGATGGAAGAAGAGCATGATCTATTATTGATGTATGCAGTATGCCCTGAATGTATGTTCAGGGCATTTTTTATACCTTAAAAGGAGTGATGTACATGAAACAACGAAGCACATTTAAAATGGTTATGATTGCGAACCTGAGTGCCATCTCAATTATTCTTTACCTTATTGGATCGTTTGTGCCAATCTTTTCGTTTTACTTTGCACCATTTTTAAACATTCAATTTTCAAATTTACCAGCAATTATTGGTGGGTTTGTGATGGGACCGGTTGCTGGGTCGATGGTTGTTGTTGTGCGTGCATTGGTTAAGTTACCATTTACAAGCACGGGTGGTGTTGGTGAGCTTGCGGACTTGATTATTGGGGTTTCTACTGTGGTCATTGCATCGCTTATTTACCGTAAGTACCACACAAAAAAAGGCGCTATTTATGCCTCGATTGCTGGTGTGATTACATGGACGACTGTTGCAGTGTTAGCGAACTGGTTATTCCTGCTTCGCTTTTATGTTAATCTTTACGGATTTGATGCAGTGATTGGGATGTTACGCGGGGTTGATTATATTAACGAAGATAACTTCTATTGGATGTTTTCGCTTGTAATTGGTATTCCGTTTAACTTAGGTTTATCTGTGGTTGTTTACTTCTTTACGTTTATAGTCTATAAACGTATATCTGGATTCTTTAAACAACTTAACGAACAATTTAATGACTAAAGGGCTTTTTAGCCCTTTTTTTATTGAAAACATGGTGAGATAATTTATAATAAAGTAGAAATGGGGGATTGGATGAAAATAATCATTGATGCCGACGGCAGTCCAGTTCGTAAAATTGTTGTTCGATTAGCGAAACACTATGATATTCCACTTATCATCATCAGCAATGTCCATCATCAGATAGACGAAGATTATGGTGAACATGTGATGGTAGATGCAGGACATGATGTTGCGGACCATGAAATTGTCAAACGCACAGAAGCTGGCGACCTTGTGATTACACAAGATTATGGGTTAGCAAGCCTTGTGTTAGGAAAAAAGGCGGATGCGATTCACCAAAATGGCTGGTTTTTTACGCAAGAGAATATTGACTCGCTCTTGCTTCAACGTCATCTTAGTCAGAAAATGCGCAAAACCACTCGACGTCACGGTCATATTCGCAAGCGTAAAGCCACCGATAATGAAAAGTTTGAACGTGTTTTAACGGCTTATATAAAAAGCAAAATAAAGGAGATAGAAAATGATTAAACATCTTCCGAAAGATAAATACGAACAATACGCCATTGATTTTAAATACGAAACAAACGGTTATTATGATGTTAAAATTATTGAGAATAATCATTCAATGGCGTTTAGGTTAAACTACAAATCATATGAAAAACCATTAAAAAAAGCGTTCGTTGATCATCTTTATGAAAGCCATAATGAAAACGCGAAGGCCTATGGTTATTTTGTTCAAAATGAATTAGCCGGACTTGTTGAAGTCAATTTTGAAGAGTGGAATAAGCGATTACGCATCACTGAACTCATTGTGTTTGAGGCGTATAAACGTCATGGTATAGGCACAATACTGATGAACTACGCAAAAGAAAAAGCAGAGGCCAATCAAGCACGGATGATGATTCTTGAAACGCAAACATGCAATATACCAGCAATCCGTTTTTATCAAGCGTATGGGTTTAAACTTGTTGGCATTGATACATCGTGTTATTCGAATAAAGATATTGAAACAAAAGAAGTTCGGATTGAATTAGGGTACTACTTATAAATAAAAACGACGCATAGAGGGTAATTCTATATGCGTCGTTTTTTTAGCGTTTCGTGATGGTGATTGTACAACTCATTGCGTATGCAATAAATACGATAATTGCTGCGATGATAATGTCACTGTATAAATTAACTTGATTGATATACATAAACCAAGCAATCACAAAGATTATAAGCGAAGCACCGAGTGTAATAGGGAGACCTTTGTAATTAATTAAGTCGCCTTCTTTATGAAAACGGTATAGACGGTAAAGACCAGATGCAACGTACAAGGTAAGGACGAAAATCACGATGATATTTAAAAAAAATAAATTGGCTGTATACAGTAATATCGCTGGCGCAATGGCAAAGGATATCACATCATTAATCGTATCAAGGTAACAGCCTAACGTTGTGACACTTTCAAGTTTTCGAGCAACAATTCCGTCGTAACGGTCTATGAGCGCAGAACCTAAGATCAATACCATGGCGATAACAGCATCGCCTCGTATAGCCATAACGATGGCGGCAACGCCTAAGGCTATGCCGATAAGTGTAATAAAATTAGCTAGATGTTTTTGCATTGATTTGTCTCCTTTTTAACTTAAGTGATTGCACACCAATGTTTAGAAGGCTTAATACAAAAGGGAACCAAAATGTAATAAAGCGGAATATTAGTGTGATGGATAAAGCTTGAGTGAATGCCACTC
Organism: Candidatus Izemoplasma sp.; assembly: GCA_007131405.1. Taxonomy (GTDB): domain Bacteria; phylum Bacillota_I; class Bacilli_A; order Izemoplasmatales; family Izemoplasmataceae; genus SLQR01. The sequence continues at coordinate 8,087 of SLQR01000076.1, read as the reverse complement.
CAAGACTAGTGAGCATCAAAGTCAGTGTGGTTTCAAAGGTGCCTAACCCACCGGGTGAAAGCGGGAGCAACCCTACCATGTAAGGGATAAAGGTTAACGCAAGGATGGTTGTTAATGGAAAATCAAGGTTAAAGGCCATCAAAAGAATGCCTAACTTAAGTGCAAACATTAACCAAATACTTATGGATAAAGCATAGTGTAAGACGAGTTCTGTCTTTCGGGTTTTAAAAGGTGTGAAGGCTTTTACCACGCTGTTTAGAAAGGTATTTTTGTTTCTAAATACGATCATAAAAAGACTTAACGTGATGACGATGCCGAAGATGATGCCAAAAAGAATCATAGCATCGTTGTTTAACGCAGGCATCACGGTTAAAAAGTGTAGGCTAATGAGTGTGAGGGTTAAAAACCCGATTAGACTGATACTTTTTTGTATGGTAACCATCGCCGCGGCGCGATAAACATCGTGAGTGTATTTTTTTAAGTAAAGCACTTTATAAGCTTCCCCACCGGCTTTAACGGCTGGGGTGATGGCTTCATAGAATGTTCCATTTAAGTTCATAAGAATAAGCGTGAATACCGATAGGTTAATCGTATAACGCTTAATGATAAATTGCCACTGATAGGCGATGACGATGATTGTGATGAGTTGAAGAGATAGAAGTAGTGCAAAATAACGCATGTGAATTGAACGAAGCGCATGATAAACAGCTGGCAAATCACTTTGGTTAAGCAAGGTTAATATGAACGTAAGTCCAAGAACAAATAACAATGGTTTTTTATAAGCTTTTACGTAACGTATAAACATGTTTTATGTGTAGCCTTTCGTTTATGATGAACAAAGTGATAGGGCTCGATGTTAACGGCATCGTGTTGATTGGTTCTTACGATAATGCGTGTGCTTGGTTTTGCTTGTTTTAACAAGGCATCAAGCACATCGTGTTTAGGACAAACTTGGTTTGCAACGAATACGACACTATAACCATCAATGTCAACATCTAATCCGTCTTTACATTCGACAAAGATAGCATTGTTTAAGTTGTGTTTATGAACAAACCGTTTTGCAGGCTTAATACAGTGTTTGTCGTTATCAAGAAGTGTGATCTTTGCGCTAGTTAGGTGATGGATATTATAAGCCGTTAATGGAAGTGGTCCAGCCCCGATAATTAATACATGGTCGCGTTTTGTAATGCCGGCTAGTTTAACTTCTTGTTTTGTCATATGGCTGTAATAAGGATTTAGTAACTTATAGAAACCGGGGATAAACTGACTTATGTGTTCAAAAGTTTTAGTCAATTGCTTAATCATGATATCAAGAAATTCAGTACGTGTTGGACAATACCGCCCATCAGAAAAGCAAGCACAAAAGTCGATAAACCAATGGTCACTGCAATCCGTACTTTAAACTCTTTTACTAAAACGATAAAAGCAGAAAAACACGGTAAGTAAAACAGTGCAACAACAGCCCCGGTAATAAGTTGTACGGTTGTTAAATCCATACCGAGTAAAGGAACAACGGCAAGCTCACGTCGAATAACGCCAAGCATAAGCGCAAGACTAGCTTCTTGCGGTAAATCTAACCAGCCGACAACAACGGGTTGAAGGGCATTGCCGATATATAAAAGCGCATTCGTTTCCACGAGTAAAGCAGCTATAATAATCCCAACAAACATTGGTCCTTGAGCATCTTTAAGGTAATGTTTAAGTTTAACCCATATCTTTTTAAGTAACGATCTAACATCAGGCATTAATAAATTAGGTATTTCTAAAATCATAGGGCGTGTTTTGCCTTTTAGTAGTTTATTCAATAAGAGTCCGGTTAAGACAATAAATAAGAATGAAATGAAGAAAACAAATAATAGCGCTAAAACCGAAGAACCACCGAGTAAAACGATAAACGCACTCGTTTGCGCTGTACAAGGCACAGCAATCGAAATCATTGAAACAACGATAATGCGTTCTTTTTTACTGCTTGATGCCCGTGTACCTAAAATAGCTGGTACCGCACAACCATAGCCCATAATAAAAGGGACAATATTTGACCCCGGCAACCCAAGACGCTTAAATAGACTATCCATTAGTACACCAAGCCTCGGAAGATAACCACTGTCTTCAAGAAACGAGAAGACAATGTAAAATAAGAAGACATAAGGTAAAATAAGGGCAAAAGGCCACTCGATTATTTTAATTAAAGCGCCATACTCACCAACCAGAATTTGATAAAAAACACCATCAATTGGTGTAAGATTTATAAGCCCAGTAATAAAGGGAATGTAGAAATTATCTAGGAGTGGCAGCAAAAGAAACCCTCTTAAGAATGCCCCACCGCCAACAACTAAAGCGATGGCTACTCCAAGCACGAGTATAGCAATTGGAATACCACTAAGTGGGTGTATTGCCCAGTCACCAATACGCTCTAACATGGAAACTTTAACATCAAATGTCTTTGTCACGTTCTCTGCAATCTCTTCCGCTTTTTCATTAATATTCTCTATGCTTTGAATCTCTACGCAAGAATGCGATTTAAAGACTTCATCCTTGAGTTCTGCAATGCCTTCTTTCTTAACAGCGACCGTTTCAATGACTGGGGCGTCAAGATATTTAGACAAAAGATTTGTATCAATCTTAATCCCGCGGCGTAAAGCCACATCATTAAGATTCAAAGCATACACAATAGGGAGGTTGTATTGTTTCAATGTAAGGGCAAGGTGCAAATTTCGTTCTAAGTGGGTGGCATCAAGGACACAAACAATTAAATCGGCACCTTCATTTAACATATCGATAGCAACTTCTTCCGCTTTTGAAGTTGCGTCTAAGCTGTAGATACCAGGGACATCAATTAAAGATGCTTTTTGTTGATTGTACCTGAGGGTGCCTTGATTATACGAGACAGTGGTTCCAGTATAGTTTGACGCAATGACATCAAGACCAGTAAGTCGTGAGAATATAACACTTTTCCCGACATTTGGATTCCCCATCAACAGAATTTTTTTGTCGTGGAGTTCACTTGATGTCTTTGGTTGATTGTGACATCCCATTAGGTCACCACCTTTGCGGTAATGGCCGTTGCAAGGTGTTTATCAATCGCGATATCACGTTGATTAACACGAACGACAATTGGACCTCCAAGCGGATGGCGTGTAACAACTTTTACGGTTAACCCTTGTCGGATACCAATCGCATTAAGCAATTTGTCATCTGGACAAGATGTAAGTAGAACATTTTGTTTCTTTTTTGATGTGTAAAGTGACATGAGAATCGCCTCTTTCCATAAGTAGTATTACACATGTATGATTATATAGGACAAAGGTGAACGTTTCAATGTTTTTTAAAATAATTCTAAATAGACTTCTAAACTGAGGTAACACAAGGCGTTATATTCGAGCTGTATGAGTGATTTCTTTGCTTTAATAGTCAATGTATGAGAAAATAAATCGACTTAAAAAACTCAGCATAGGTGGGATATATATGACGCTAAGAAAGCGTATTTTAAATTACTTTATTAAGACGTTAAACGGAATGGCTTTAGGGCTTTTTTCTACCTTAATTATTGGGGTTATTATAAACCAAATAGGACGTTTGACGGGCATTGTAGAACTTCAAGACTTAGCCGCAATCCTTAGTGGATTCATGGGTATAGGTATTGGACTAGGGGTTGCATTTAGTTTAGAACTTAAAGGGTTACGCTTGCTTACAGGTGCAATGGCTGGTGGAATCGCAACTTTAACATTAAACGGAGGCGTATTTGGACCTCCAGGTGATCCTGTGGTTGCGTATCTAACAACGATTGCTGCCATTGAAGTATTGCGTTTTGTGTTACGCAAACCTACACCAGTGGATATCGTATTAATTCCATTAGTGAGTTCACTTGTTGCGTTGTTAGTTGTAACAATTATTGGGCAACCGATAGCGACAACGATGGAACTCTTTGGTAACTTCATTCGTTATGCAACCACCATTCAACCATTCTTTATGGGAATCATTATTGCGGTTTTAATGGGAATGGCCTTAACAAGTCCAATTTCAAGTGCGGCCATTGCTTTTTCCATCACACTTGGAGGCATTGCTGGAGGCGCAGCTGTTGTCGGTGGCGCGGTTCAAATGATTGGCTTTGCGGTCATGAGCCGTAAAGATAATACGATTGGAGAAGTAATTTCTATTGCGATTGGAACGAGCATGTTACAGTTTAAGAACATCTTGCGTAAACCGATTATCTGGGTACCTACGATTGTTGTGAGTGCTATACTTGGACCGATATCGACATTGTTTTTCCGTATTGAAACCGATGTTAGTGGTGCTGGAATGGGAACGAGTGGATTTGTTGGACAAATTGCAACATTTGATGCGATGAGTTATAGTTCATCCGTTATTATTTCAGTTATTCTATTGCATTTTGTGTTCCCAATTATTTTGGTCTTCCTAATTGATGTGTGGTTCCGTAAGAAAGGCCTAATTGAACTAGGAGATTTGACGCTTAAAGCGGAATAAACAAGCACTTTTGTGCTTGTTTTTTTATGCGTTTTAATGGGGCTTACGTACAAGACAATGTATAATTAAAGCATAAAGTGTATGACTGTAAGGGAATTGAGGGATGACAATGATTTCGATTAATCCAAAAACGTTAGATGAACGATCGCTTTATAAGTTAATGACAGGAAGCGTGGTACCAAGACCGATTGCACTGATTACATCAGTGAATGAAGTTGGTGTTGTAAATGTCGCGCCATTTAGCTATTTTAATGTTGTGACACCATCCCCACCTAGAATTTCTGTGGTGATTCGTCACCTCGCAAAAGGCAAAAAAGATACAGCAAATAATATCGAATCGATGAAGAAATTTGTGGTGCATATCATCAGTGAATCGATTGTCGAAGATGCTAATCTTACCGCAAAGCCTTTGCCACCGAATATGAGCGAACTTGAGTTGACTAATTTCACGGTGTCATCACACAATGGATTTGTGGTGCCGCATCTAAATGAGAGCAAGATATATTTTGAATGCAGTTTAGAACAGGTTGTTTCCTTTGAACAAAGTGATATGTTTATTGGACGTGTTGAAAACATGTATTTTGATGAATCCATTTATGACGAAGGAAAAATCAACATTAAAGCATTACGTCCTATTGGACGTCTTGCTGGGAATAATTACACGACTTTAGGCAAAATAATTTCATTAAGAAGACCGGAGTGATATTATGATTCACGTTTATGAAGAAGGTAAAAAAGATCATCCAATATTTATTGTGTTGCATGGGACAGGAGGCAATGAACATGATCTTATTCCGCTTGCGAAAAAGATTGATGAAGAAGCGTCCATTTTAAGTATTCGTGGGGATGTCAGTGAAAATGGCATGGCACGATTCTTTAAGCGGTTACGCCCGGGCGTGTTTGATGAAGAGGATTTAATACAACGCACGCATAATCTAATCGATTTTCTCCAAAAAATGGCCGATGAATACAAGTTTGATAAAAATAATATGATAGCGCTAGGGTATTCGAATGGTGCGAACATTGCGGTAAGTGTCCTCTTTCACGAACCCAAAGTCTTGAAAGGAGCTATTTTGCATCACCCGATGGTTCCGCTTAAAGACATTGCGCTGCGTGATATGACAAAATTAAAAGTCTTTATTGGCGCAGGAGTTAATGATCCGATCTGCTCAAAAGAAGAATCGAGTCAGCTGTACTCGTTGTTTGAAGGTGCAGGCGCTGATGTTGAAATTAATTGGTTTGACCAAGGTCACGCCTTAACCGATGATGAAATTGACGCCGCAACATCATGGTACAGCGAACAATTTAATCAAAATAAGGACTGATTTTCAGTCCTTTTGTATAATATTTGAAAGCAATAGTATAGTTTGTATTGGTTAATGATTAATCAAACCGTATAATAAAAGTAAGAGGTGATCAAGTAAGGTTTTAAAACCAGATTGATTATTCTCAAATGAGAAGTGAATACTGTTTTTAGTGGCGATAAAACAGTCGTGCTTGTACTTTGATATATCGATGCCGACATAAATCATAAGCACACCTCCAAGGGGAAAAATTTGTACTGTGATGAGTCCAGCGTGTCTTTACCTCATAATCATGTAATAAACGTCTAGCGTTATCTAACTATTGCTGATTAAAATAAAGACCGTGGTAAGTGTCACCTCTAAACAGTCTAAGCTGTAATAAGATGGTAGAAATCCACAGTACATTATTAGTATATTAAATTAGATAGAAAGGAGTAAAGATTTAGATTGAAGTTAACTAACTTAATACAATTTAAATCTTACATGATAGTATGTATGAAATGTTTGCGCAAGTTTATGACAAAGTGTTTCCGATGAACAAAGCAACCGCACACTTTTTAAATACCAAGCTACCCGATGGGTTGGTCCTTGATTTGGCGTGTGGAACGGGGTCGTATGCTTTAGAACTTGCAAACGCTAAACGTCAAGTTATTGGGAATGATTTAGATGAAAATATGATACGAATAGCGAATGAGAAAAAGCAGGATCAGTCGGTCTTGTTTGATGTAAGGAATATGCTAGAACTGGATAAAGCAAATGCTTTTGATGGAATATATATGATTGGAAATTCATTAGTGCATCTTGAAGATGAAGACAGTATATTTGCGATGCTTAACCGTGTCTATAAAGCACTAAAACCAAAAGGAACATTTATTCTGCAAATAATTAATTATGATCGTATTCTGGATCAAAACATCAAAGGGCTACCAACCATAAAAAGTGAGGGTGTCATCTTCGAACGACACTATGACTATAAAGCACCGCATATCGATTTCCATACTTTATTACATGATCAGGACAACATCATTGAATCAACGGTTAAACTATTCCCAATTCGCTATCATGTGCTTATCGCGATGCTTGAAGAAGTCGGCTTTCATGTTCAAAGCACATATGGTGGTTTCGATGAAACGCCATTTTCACTTGAAACATCAGTTCCATTAATTATTCATGCGAAGAAGCAGTAATTGAACTGCTTTTTTTCATGAAAGTTAAGTCACACTTAATCATGTTTTTGTTATTTATGGGCCTTGTTTTGTGAATGCAAGTGAATAAAACCAACCTAAGTTAAGTAAGTATGACTTGCTAATTAAATCATGTTCAGCGATAATAAATTCGAAAGGGGGATGTGTTATGCCAGAAGTTGTAGATAATGAAAAGGTTGGTAAGTTAATTAAACAATATTTGAAGGAACGTAACATGACGCAAGAAGCACTTGCAAATCGCTTATCGATTTCAAAGTCCGCCGTCTCACAAAATTTAAACGGAAAAAGCTCGTTTGATATCCAAAATTTAATGAAGATTGCGGAAATTTTTAATGTTTCACTGGATACATTGCTCCAACAAAAATCGAGCAAAGATCATGCAGTTGTATCGGAATACGAACGATTTGTGCGTCAAGGAATGAAAGCATTTGATGAGGTTAAACTTGATCAGATGCACATCGGAACGCCAGACTTATATGGAAAAGTTTTGATTGAGTATGTTATTGAGTATGAAAATGTGGAGATGTTTAAACATTTAATAGAACATAATGTGCCTTTTTATCAAGAACATCACCATAACGCACGACATGTTCATGCACTTGTGATTCATTTTTCTTTGGAAAAAAAGACAGAACATGCGATACGCTTGATAAAAATGTATGTGTCTACGTTTGAAAGTTTTGGTATTCCCAATGCCGACATTGAAGAAAAGATTTATAAGCTACTCGAACAACCAACACATAGTGAAGTGTTACGCAATATGATGGAAGATAAAGTTGCGATAAAAATCAAAATGTTCAAAGCATTAAACCTTCAAAGACATCGCCAAGTTATTAAACAAAAAGAGTGGATCACCAAAATTGCTCAATTTAAACTTAGACATGTTTTAGGCATTTATATTGATCATTATGAAAGTCGTCGAGACTATGGTCGTGTGACTGATCTTTTCTTGGTGCATGAGTTCACGGATGGGATGAAACAGTATTTGGATGCGGTGCCTAATAATCTTAGTGATTTAGAGAAAATGATTATGGCTACACAGGGACCAACGCTAAAACTTGCCGATGAGAATCAGTTTGAACTCTTTAAACAG
>SLQR01000091.1 GCA_007131405.1 Candidatus Izemoplasma sp. | reverse complement strand
GGGACTACTACGACCCACAGATTGTTGAAACGTCTGAGATTGATAGGCAGGATGCCTTAAGTGTTAAGCTATTAAATGAATCGAAATACTTTAATCCCGTGGATCTTGTCTGTTTTGTGAAAGACTATAAAGGCGATAAGTTTAACTTACTTAACTATGTCAATGAAGACCGATACTTTATTACCGAGAAAAGCTATAAAGGAACCCCGTTAAAAGCCCTCGAACACCCTGGGCTTTGGAACGGGGCGATGCATCACTGGAACACCTTATTTGTGGAAGTGCCACTGATTACCTTTAACCCTGTTAAAACCGTTAATGATTTACTCCGTCAAGGACACAGACCAAAGAAGAACTAATATATCGAAAGATACGACTATAAAAAGAAATAAAAGTGAGTTGATCACCATGAAGTTTGAGCGAAACATAGAACCAATGAAAATGCCAGAGAACTTACGCGTGGGTATGATGGTGCAAGAGCATCGCTTAAAGAGGCAAAAAGATCATGCCTTACATGACTATTATAATTTTGTCTTGGGGCAATCACCTTTTCATACACCCTACCCCATGCAAAAAGCCTTAGCCGATAGCGCAAATAAAAACTTTTATTCACCGGCTAAGGGGATTAATCAGCTTATTCAAGAAATCATGCGCTTTAACAAAGCGCATTTCGATCTTGATTTAGATGAAAAACGCATTGTGATTGGGAATGGCACAAAGATGATTATGTTTATGCTGATGAGTATGATCAAAGGCCATTACATTGTTCCTTCACCGGCTTGGATAGGGTATGTACCGTTGCTTGATTATCTCGGGAAATCCTATGAAGTCACGCGGTTAAAAGAAGCCGAAGCCTATAAACTACACCCAGATACCTTAGACGCTTTAATGGAAGAGGCTAAGGATACACCGGTATTCATTCTAAATAACCCGCATAACCCAACAGGGGCACTTTATACCGAAAGCGAACTTGAAGCGTTAGCCGAAGTCTGCAAAAAACATAATGCCTTAGTCATTGCGGATGAAATCTATGCCTTAACCACTTACAAGCAAGAAGACTTCGTCAGCATGGCAAAAATCTACCCAGAAGGCACCTTCGTCACCAACGGCATCTCAAAAGACCGTTCATCCGCAGGGTACCGTTTAGGGACATGCATTTTACCGTCTGTCGATACAGAAATAATTCACGAGAAATACGCCTGCCTTGCCTCAACGATGTATACCAATGTTGCAACACCGATCCAATACGCATCGATTACGGGGTATTCCGATAATCAAGAGATAAAAGACTACATGGATACCATCAGGCAGATTCACACCATGGTCGGGACCTATTTTAGTGCGTATTGCAATACCATCCCTGGCGTGAAAGCATCTGTGCCTCATGGTGGATTCTACTTTACCTTAGACTTTAACGCGTTAAAAGATAAACTTAAGACAAAAGGCATTGACAGCGCACACAAACTGACCAAAGCCTTACTCGATACACCCTACTACATTGCGTTAGTTATGGGTGAAAGCATTGCCATAAGTAACGATGACCTTATCGCCCGTATCGCCTTTATTGATTATGATGGCGAAAAGGTCTATCATCAGTTTATTAAAGAGACCCCTACAACCGATGAAGAAAAACAAGCCTTCATCGAATCCAACATGAGTCATATGGTTGAAGGGTTTCAAATTATAAAAAGGTTTATTAGTGACCTTGATTCATAAGTAATGAAACTCAAGGCAATAAGACAGTTTAAATGAATACATAGGATAGGGTGATGTTATGACAGAGTTCTTTTTAGATGTATTAAGTTTCTTTAGCAATGAGATGATTGTGTTTATTATCTCGATGGTGCCTTTAATTGAACTGCGTGGTGCGATTCCGGTCGCGCTTTTGATGGATATATCGCCACTTCAAACATTGCTTATTACCTATCCGGCTTCACTGATTCCGGCCCCGTTTATTATCTTGCTTATTCATCAGGTCTTTAAGCTGCTTGAAAAGATCAAGTTCTTTAAGAAACTGATTGATCATATTGTGATTCGTAACCGTGAGAAACACGCTGAGAAGATTGCGAAGTATGGGTATTTTGGGTTGTTTATTATTGTGGCTATTCCACTCCCTGGGACTGGGGTGTGGAGTGGGTCTTTGGTGGCTGCTTTGTTTGACTTAGAATTTAAAAAGGCTATACTAATAATAGCCTTAGGCAATCTCGTTGCCGCAAGCATTATATTGCTTGTGTCGATGGGTGTTATTGGTTTATTTTAATAATATGAAGGAATGATTCAAATGAAAAAATTAATGATTATAACCTATAGCCTACTGGGATTACTCCTTGTAGTCTTTTCTTTCTTAGATCTACACGTATCCCAAGCACTTTACCGTGAGGGTAGTGTAATTGGTAATCTAACGCTTGTAAGTATTTATATCCCAGTTTACTTCTTAGCGCTTGTTAGCGTGCTTGTGATTTTGAGACCCTTACTGATCTCTAAAATCCCTTATAAAGCCTTGACACACCTTATTTTAGGTGGGATGTATTTATTAATAGTGATGGTCTTCATTTATCAAGTCGTGGGCGAGTCCGATAACTGGTTTATCTGGTTGCTGATTTCGTTACCGGTCCTTGTTTTGGGGAGTGTTTTGCTCGTGCTTGTGATTCCAAAAGACGACCTCTTTAATTACCAAAAACTTTCGGTCTTGTATTTAGGTGTTTTCTTTATCATGAACATTGGCTTTAACGCGTTTAAGTTTTTCTGGGTCCGCACGCGTTTTTACCATCTAGAAGACGCAAGTGATTTTAGTGTCTGGTTTATCCCGCAAGGCTTCTTTAATTATGCCGATGAATACAGTTCCATGCCAAGTGGTCATGTTGGAACCGTCGCTCTTTTAATTGGGCTCATCTTTATCCCCCTTGTCATGGATAAATATAAGCGGTATTTAATCCCTGTGATTGGGGTTGTGACGTTTTTAATTCTTTTTACCGCCTTAGGGCGCGTTATTGATGGAAAACATTACGTGACGGACACGTTAATCTCAATGACACTTGTTTTAAGTATGTATGTTTACTTATCACGCGCCATACTCGTCCCACAAATCAAAGAATAGTGACTTGTCTTTTCGTTTAAAATAGAGTACAATTAAAGCAGAGTTTTTGTTTTTTATATACTTGTATGCGATTACCCCCCCTAACCCTAATGGCACCTACTATGTATAAAAAACAAACTCTTAACATTTAACCGTCCATAAATGGACGGTTTTCTATGAAAAAGTGGCGCGCTCTATTTATAATTTCGTGTACTTAGTGTATAATGGATTTGACGCAGATAAACACGCTCTGCATGAAGGAGGAAACTCTATGATTATTCTTATTTACATCGTCCAAATTGCTTTTGGTACCTTTGTTGGATACGTCGTAGGAAACCAAATCGAACGTGAAGCAGAATTTGTTGGCGCAACCTTTATTATTGCGACACTTATCTCTGTATCAGGTCTTTTAATTGGCACCTATACCCATATCTTCTTAACCTTCCTTGTTTGGTTAGTCGTCGCATGGATCACAAGCGAAATCGTTAAAGCGTACTTTAGTGATTAATTACGTTTAGGCCACCTACCTGGTGGCTTTTTTAATGGCGTGAAAAAGAAAAGGCATCAAATCACTTACTCAGTGATTTGATGCCTTTTTGTGTGCTTATTGCGACATGCCCACGGGGAAATTAATTTAGATGTTTATCAACATGTCTCAAGCAAGTAACGAAGACCTTGATTGGGTTTGGTGAAAAAAGTATCAATGTTTCGAAACATAGCGTATTGTGGCTATGAATGATGTGAAACTGAGGAAATTTAACTCGAAGTTTCAATAATTAGATTGGTTTTACTTGAATAGAAGTCGACATTGGTGAAAAAATAAACAAAGTTTCGAAAATCAGCATAATAAGAAAAGGCATGAAATCGTTACTGATTTCATGCCCTGTTTATCGGGTTATGTATTGGTGAGTAACTTACGCTAGTCTTTTGCTTGGCGTTTATAGTCATAAAGCAATTTATCGGCTCGTTTGATGGCTAAATCGCGATTTATTTTTTCTTTGATGGTGCTATTGTCAATAACGATTTGGCCGTATGCAATCGATAATTTTTGGTGGTATTCCTTTAAGAAAGCATTAACGGCTTCAATATTGTCTTTAAAATATTCGGTGTTCTCATCGCTATAAAGAATCCCGAATTCATCGCCACCTAAGCGGAAAATCAGTCCTTCGAAGGGTGAAAAGAGTTTCTGAAGATACTTCGCGAACTTAGCTAGTGTTAAATCGCCATAGGCGTGACCTTTCGAATCGTTAACGTCTTTAAAGTTATTTAAATCTGTTAAGATTAGCACATGGGTTTTCGAAACGTCTAAGGCGTCTAAATGTTTATAAAACTTGCGTCGGTTATAGACTTGAGTTAAATCGTCAGTGTAGGCAAGTTCTTCATATTTCATTGCGAATAGGTTTAGATCTTTTTTTGTTTTTAAAAGCTCTTTGCGGGATTTCTCTTGTTTGGTGATGTCTTTACCAACAGAAATAACACCGACTAACTCATTTGAGTTATTGTAAATAGGCGCACGTGTAAGGTCAGTAACAACGTAGTCATTGTCAGTATACACACGGACTTTTTTGCGGATACTATGCTGTCGTTCAATCGCTAAGTTGTCTAACTGTTTAACCCGTTTCACTTCTTTTTTAGGATAAATATCTTCAATGGTTTTACCTTCGATTGAATCGAACTCTTTTGAGTAGTAATTATCAACGGCTTTATTGACCATTAAATATTTCCCATTTAAATCCTTAATCGCAATCATCTCGGGCACAGCGTCAAGGGCTGTGCGTAATAAAATGAGTTGATTATTCAAACGATGATCCAACAGTTGATTTTCAATGCTTTCACTTTTATCGAGCGCAATAAGCATCATCTGCTTATCATTGTATTTGCTAAGTTTAAAATGGATATAAAGCTCTAAGTCTTGAAAGAAGTGATAATAATCACGTGTGTTGGCTGTGGTGTAAACATCATCAAGTAAGGCAGTAATTTTTGGGTAAGACTTGATGTGGTCATTAAAATAAGGTTCAAGTTCTTGTGTGTCGCTTAGAGTATGCACACTGCTTGAAAAAATGTCTTTAAAAAGATTATTCATAAAGACAAATGCATATGTGTGTTTGTCTTGTTTTGTTGTATCAACGTCAATTAAAGCAAAAGCAATTGGTATATTTGGAAAATGACGACTGGTATTGTCATCCATTGAAACCATCCCCTATCCCCTTTGTATTTGTGATCTTATTTCTATTAATCTACTTGGTATAATTAGCATTTAATTATAACAGTAACTTTTGTCATTTTCAAGAGCGACTAAGAGTCTTCTTTGAAGAATACCATCACCATACTGGAAACGGATTCATCAACTAGAAGTATGTCTCTGCCGCATGGTGTAAGTGGGCTCATGATCGAGTTAAAGTATGTAAAGATATTTAGGAAAATAACTGTACATGTTTATCAACATGTCTCAAGAAGGAAACAAACACCTTGATTTCTGTTGGTGAAAAAAAGTTCAATGTTTCGAAACATAGCGTATTGTGTCTATGAATGATGTGAAACAGGGAAATTTCACTCGAAGTTTCGATAATTGGAGTGGTTTTACTTGGATGTAACCAGGTAGTGGTGAAATAATAATCGATGTTTCGAAAACTCGAGCATAAAAAAACTGGCTTGCGCCAGTTTTAGTGTGGTTGTGTACTTAAATAACGCGAGAAGATAAGCGTTGAGAGTTGGATAAAACTGAGTATCACCGCGATGATCAGTGGAATCGCAATGCGTAGACTTACGCTGAGACTTGCGATTCCGTCGGTTAAGTCAAAAGCATTATTGAACGCTTGTGCCCAGAGGATGCTTAGGCCGGCTAAGGCAAGAAGAAGAATAACTTGGGCAATCGATAAGCCGAGATGTGTTTTAAAGTATGTTTCTTTAAAGAATAAAAAGACAATGTTGGTAATTAAAACAAGTGAGGTAAAGAGGGCAATTGAGAAAGTTAAGTTAACTAACGTCTGTTGGGTGGATTCGGAATCAAAGGTTTGGCCACCGAACAGGGTATACCAATCAAAGTTTTCTGTGGCGAGTTGACGGCTACGGTTTGTGGTGTTGTTGGTAAACGTCCAGAAGATGCGTGCTTCTAGGTTGTATTCTGTGAGAACTTGATCAAAGAATTCATGATCTTCATCGTTATACTTGATGCTTGAGTTTAAATCACTCATGGTGATTGCACCACTTGTGTTACTAAAGTTATCTAAATGCACGGTGGACTTAATGAGACCACCACTAACGATGAGTAAGGTGATACACGCTAAGGCAATGGTCCCGTAACGCAAGGAACGTGGTAAGGTGAATAAGGCTTTAAGCTCAGCGACTTTTTGATCGCTTTTAATCAGTCGATCAAGCAACGTCATCAGGACGTATCCAGTAAACCCTAAAACCATAAGAGCGATAAACGCGTTACCCAGACGTGGTGAATGCATGTCAACGTTTAGTTGTAAACGGCTAAAGAGTAAAATTAAACCACTGATCAGCAAAAAGAGTGGAAGTATTTTTTTGATGTCTTTGCCTTTAAGGTAATTGATGGTCGTTAAGGTGATGATCACGATGGGGATCGCTTGAATGCTTAAAAGAATAAGCGTATGGCTCACGCCATATACAAGCACCTGGTTTTCGTTATAATCGCGTTCAGCGTACTCCGCGCTTAAGATATTTAAACGGCTCATTAAGCGTTCAAAATCACGCACGGACTCAACCCCACCAAGACCTAAATCAATGATGATTGCTTCCGCTTCATCTTCAATTTGTTCAAGGACAGCTTCTTGGTCGTTAAAAAGCATTTGTGTTGTCGAGCGGTAGATCCGGGTGGTGCTTTGGCCAATCGAATAATTACTGAAAGAACCAATCGGGATCGATCCTTCATATTTGACTGCCGTGCCAAAACTTAACCCAAACATCAGGAGCGCAAGTGCAATCACGAAGATGTAGCGGGTATGGTGCAGCACCGCGTTTAAAGATAAAGTGTTAAGAAATTGCTGGGATTTTGGTTTTTTTAAAGCGTACCCACACTGATCGCAAAACGCATCGGTGCTTGATGCCTCCGTGCCACACTGTGGACACTGAACCTTAACGGGGACTAAACTCGACCCACAGGCCTTACAAAACTTTGAATCGTCGTTGTTTTCTATAAAACATTCTGGACATTTTTTCATAGCATCTCCTTAGTATAGTATGTGTCTTCCAAATTCTATTTTATAAAAGCGTATAAACAAAATCAAGGCAATTTCGAAGGGTATAGCGAAAAACTGCTTAATTTCAGCTTTTTTTGTGTTAAAATATGGTTAGGATAAATAGGGAGGGAAATTTATCATGCAATGTTATGTATGTGGTACCGAAAATAGAGAGGACGCAGTACGCTGTAAAAGGTGTAGTGCTAACCTTCATGAAAATACCGCGGATTGTCCGGCTTGCGGACAAACCACTGAAGTGGACGGCGTCCACTGTTCAAACTGTGGTTACGATTTAAGTCAACCACGGATTAATCCAGAAGAACGCCTAAAAGCACTTGTCTCAGGGTTGAAGTACTTTTTAGCCTTTATCCTTGCATTATTAAGCTTTGGGCTGACGTTTGGGGCAATCGTCACCGTTGATCTTGCGGTCTATACCCAAGAAAATGACACCATCGCCACTCAAGATGCCTTTAATCTGTACCAAGGCACGTACGATATGCTGTTTCGCAGTGATGCCTTTATTGAAAACCGTTTAGAAGGACGCATCATGATGTTTGGGCAACCGGCTGACAACCAAGAAGTTGCGGAGCTTTACAGCACCCTGAATCTGATGACGATGGATTATTTAGAACGCAATGGCTCGCAAATGTTGCTTGTAGGTATTGCTTTGCTTCAATCGGTCGTCTTAATCAGTTTACAGGTCATCCCGCTCGTTGTGCTTGTCCTGGCTGTTGTTGCCTACATCAAACGCAAACGCATGCCTGTGGTGAAATACGGCTTCTTAGCGACAGCACTCTTAGCAGGCTTATTCAGTCGCTTACAAATCAAACAATTCTTTTCAGAAACCAACCTCAGCGGGAATATGATTGGCTACATCGTTGTGGGGTTACTTGGGTTCTTCATCCTTGTGGTGATTGAGAAAATCGAAGTATCCGATAGCCCAGAAGATTTCTTTAAGGGCGTAAAAGAAAGAAAGACCAGTATGCGTATAAGCGCAATCACCTTAGGGCTAATTATTTTGCTCTTATTATCTGGCGCTTTTATCCGCACCTCAATGGACGTTGTGAATGAAAGCACGTATAACGCACAGATAAGCACCGATGAAATAAACTTAAGTCCGCAGTACTTAACGGGAGATTATCAGTCGATGCCAGCGTATCAATACGAATACACCATGCAACTACTAGTTCGAGGCGAAGATGATAGTGTCATCGCCACACAAGTGCGTGGCTTACCGTATGAAACACTCTTTAGTGCACAAACCGAAACAACCACGCAACCACGCATGATGATCGTTGCTACCTTTATAACCAGCATGGTGATTGGTGTCGTGGTTATCCTTAATATCTTCGTGCAAACCATCAACCACCGTCTCTTTAACAATACCTTTGCCAAAGTATTATCCGTCTTGCAAGTCTTGCTTATGGCAGCGATGGTTGCTTTAGCGATTCTCTGGTCGATGCACTTTAATAGCTATTTATCGACCGAAAATGGCACCATTTCCACCATGATTGGACCGAGTCTAATCGCCGCAACGGTCTTAACGCTTGTTCAAGCTGTCCTTGTCTTCTTAGGCAACAAAGAACAAAGCGACCCTGACGAAGTCTTTGCCGATTAATTGAAAACGAAGTACCGCTAAAACGCGATACAACCTG
>SLQR01000070.1 GCA_007131405.1 Candidatus Izemoplasma sp. | reverse complement strand
TGATTTCACCATCCGCTAACTTTTGTAAAATTTCATCTTTTTTTGCTTGATCAATATCGTCTGAAACACTGTATCCAAGATGAACAATCACTTCATCAAGCATTTTTTTAACCGTTGGGTAAGAGACATTTAACTCTTTTTCCAATTGTTTTATGCTGCCTTTATTTTTGATAAAGAGTTCGATAAAGTATAAATGATCTTTTGAAAGGTAATTAAACTTTGATAATTGAAACTGACCACTTATTTCTGTGTGGCAGTTTGAACATTCAAGTTTTGTGACAAATAAATCGTGTTTACAGATTGGGCATTCACCAATAACATGTTTTTGCATGAAATCATCTCCTCATTAAATTTTTATACGAATTTTGGCATCGTTTGTATCGATGAAAACACGTGTGCCTTTGGCGTAACGTAGTAGTTGATACATTTCATCGAGTTGCTTGAGTTGCTCGGTTTGCTCGGTAATCTTTGTATTGACATCCTCAAGCGCTGTTTCATCCTCAAGATCGATGCTTTTCTTCGCTTGTTTTTCGATGACAGTTTGGGCTTTTTTCTTCGCTTGCTTTAAGAAAAGTTTTGCAAAGCCAATCGGGATTGGTAAAGCAAACAATACCTGCATTAAGGTGTTGATACCACGCGATTCATTGGGTAACTTAATTGAGATTCGAACAAAACGTGCACGCTTTAACCTTGGTGTTGGGGGTTCGCTTAGTTGACGATAAGCATCATCTAAGGTTACATCACCTTGATAGAGTGCGTTAAGGATATCATCGCGGTTTTCCGCTGGATTATATTGACTCACTGAATCACCTCACTTGGTTATGGAACTTAATCTACACCATCATTGTAAAGTACTTTTTAGAATGTGTCAAGTAAAAAATTAATAAAATTAATCGACATATTAATAAAATTAAGTAAAAGATAAAAATACATACGGAAAATCAAGGTTAAAACTTCTTTATAACGAATTATAAATTAAATCCGTTGGCGAGTTGTGGCTTTTTTTGCTTTAATCATTTATAATAATATAGAATTCGTGAGAGACGGGGGACATTATGGAAAGTTTACGTGTTGGTATTGACATTGGTAGCACAACAATCAAAGTCGTTGTGCTCGACCATAAAAATCATATTGTCTATAAAAGTTATGACAGGCATTTAAGCAGTGTATCTAAATCACTTAAGCGTTTACTCGAGCGCTTGCAAGCACAACTCGGTAACCAAAAAATGAAAGTTAATTTTACTGGGAGTGCGGGGTTGCGCTTAGCGAAATACATTGGCGCACAATTTACCCAAGAAGTGATTAGTGCAACCAGTGCACTTAGACATTATGTGGACGATATTGATGTTTGCGTTGAACTCGGTGGAGAAGACGCAAAGATCATGTTTTTTGATGGCGTTAATGTTGAACAACGCATGAATGGGACGTGCGCAGGTGGAACGGGAGCTTTTATCGACCAAATGGCCTCATTGCTCGATACGGATGCCGCGGGCGTCAATGAACTCGCCAAAGATTATGAGAAATTGTATGATATTGCCTCACGTTGTGGTGTTTTTGCAAAAACCGATATTCAGCCTTTGTTAAATCAAGGCGCAAGCAAAAAAGACATTGCGGCATCCATCTTTCAAGCGATTGTCAACCAAACGATTGGTGGCTTATCTCAAGGCAGACGCATTCAAGGTCGCGTGGCGTTTTTAGGTGGACCGTTAACGTTTTCAAGTGAACTGCGTAAACGGTTTATTGAATCTTTAAAACTCGAAAATGTGTTTATGCCAGAAAACGGTGAAGTGTTTGTGGCTATAGGGGCGGCGTTAGAAGCCGACGGTGATCTGATGTCGGTTCAAGATGTGTCAGATAAGATTGCAGCCTACCGCAAACAATACAAAGACAATTTACGAAAAAAACTTAATCCCTTATTTGAATCAGACGCATCGTATGAGGCGTTTAAAGTGCGTCACCACAACGCGCGTGTTGAGTACGTTGAACCAAACGATTATACTGGAAATGCGTATTTAGGCATCGATGCTGGGAGCACCACAACGAAAATGGTTTTGCTCACTGACGATGATCGTATTTTATTTGATTACTACGAACATAATCGCGGAAACCCAGTCGACTTAGTGCGTCAAGCCTTACAAATGATGTATAAACAACTTCATCAAGGCATCACCATTAGACACGCCTTTTCAACAGGTTATGGTGAAGCGTTAATCAAACATGCATTTACCCTCGATGGTGGCGAAGTTGAAACGATTTGCCATTATGAAGCAGCGAAATACTTTAACAAAGATGTCAGTTTTGTCATTGATATTGGTGGCCAAGACATGAAGTGTTTTAAAGTCAGTAATGGCGTAATCAGCTCAATCGTGTTAAATGAAGCCTGCAGCAGTGGGTGTGGATCGTTTATTGAAACGTTTGCGGAATCACTTGGGCATAAGATTGAAGCCTTTGCGAACATGGCTGTAAAAGCAAAACAACCGGTTGACTTAGGTAGCCGTTGCACCGTGTTCATGAACTCAAGTGTTAAACAGGCACAATCGGAAGCCGCAAGTTCAAAAGACATTAGTGCTGGGCTTGCGATTAGTGTGGTTAAAAACGCATTATATAAAGTTATCCGCGCACACGATGTGACGGCGGAATATGGAACCGACATCATTGTCCAAGGTGGAACCTTTAAAAATGATGCTGTGTTGCGCGCTTTTGAGCTTGAAACAGGCATCGAAGTTACTCGACCAGCCATCGCTGGCTTAATGGGGGCTTTTGGGGCTGCGTTAATTGCTAAAGCGTCCGCAAAAGAAGAATGTTCAAGCATCTTAGATGCGAAGGGATTAGACGATTTTACCTATTCAACCAAACGCGCCACCTGTCGACTTTGCCATAATTTATGTGCGTTAACGATCAATATATTTAATGACAACCAGCGTTACATTAGTGGAAATCGATGCGAAAAAGGGGCCGGCATCACACAAAGTTATGAGGACATTCCAAACCTTTATCTTTATAAATACGATAAAATTTTAAGTTACCAATCAAGCCCAACAAAAACCTATAAAAAAACCGTGGGAATTCCTCTTGTTTTAAACATGTATGAAAACATTCCTTTTTGGCAACCGTTCTTTGATGCACTCGGTGTAAAAGTAATATACAGTGAACGCTCAAGCAAAAAACTCTATGAAAAGGGACAAGACTCAATTCCAAGTGATACGATTTGTTACCCAGCAAAACTTGTGCATGGTCACATCGAATCGTTGTACGACCAATCACCGGATTTTATTTTTTACCCCAATATCCCCTTTAATTTTCATGAAAAAGACTATGCCGATAATCATTATAACTGCCCAATTGTTGCGCATTATCCGGAAGTTATCGAAGCGAACATGGACCATCTTGAGTTGGACAAATTTATGCAGCCCTATATTACCTTGGGCGATGAAACGAAGTTTATTACGAAACTTTTAACCATGCTTAAGGGTGTTTTAAGCGTGACAAAACGCGAGCTTAAATACGCTTTTAATAAAGGCATGAAAGCCTATCTTGATTTCCGTGAAACGGTTCAAAAAGAAGGCGAACGCGCGCTTGTTTACGCACAAGAACACAATCTAAATACGATTGTTCTAGCGGGTAGACCGTACCATATTGACCCGGAAATTAACCACGGGATTCCAAAAATGATTCGCAGTTTAAACGTTGTTGTCGTAAGTGAAGATGCCTTAAACCATCTTGCAAACCAAAACAGCGTTCGGGTCTTGAATCAGTGGACCTACCACACACGTCTTTATGATGTGGCCCGCTACGTAGGGACACTTGACAATGTGAACTTAGTTCAACTTGTCTCATTTGGCTGTGGTCTTGATGCGATAACCACCGATGAAGTGAAAGAAATACTCGAAAAAAACAATAAACTGTACACCCAACTTAAAATCGATGAAATATCCAATCTAGGAGCAGTAAATATTCGTTTAAGAAGTTTACTGTCGACGATGAAAGCAGGTGTTCATCGTGGCTGAGTTAGTGCAACAAGAAAACCGTCTAATTTTCACCGAAGAAATGAAGAAAGAGTATACCATATTGGTTCCACAAATGGCACCTTATCATTTCAACTTCTTTGTGTCCGCGTTTGCGAGTGAAGGCTACAACGCCGAACTCTTACGCACCGATGACTATGACCTTATTCATGAAGGCATGAAGTATTCACACAACGATATTTGTGTGCCTGCGATGCTTGTTATTGGTCAATTTATTGACGCGATTAAAAAACGCGGCATTGACGCCAAAAAAGTTGCGCTGATTATTACCCAAACGGGTGGCGGATGTCGCGCGAGCAATTACATTGCCTTACTTCGTAAAGCGCTTGAAAAATCAGGGTATCCATATGTGCCCGTAATTTCACTCAATGCCAGCGGCTTTGAAAAAAATCCGGGATTTAAAGTCACCCCAAGGCTTTTGCATAAGTTACACGATGCGATGCTTTTTGGGGACTTATTGATGACGCTAGTCAATCAAACGCGCCCGTATGAACGCTATGAAGGCGATACAAAGCGCTTGTTGCTTGAGATTAATGACGAGATGAAAGCGTATTTTAATCATGCGTCACTTTTCAGTTGGCGCCGTCAAAAACGCAAAAGCAAAGACATTATCGAACGTTTTAAAGCACTTGAAACCGATAAAACAGAACTGAAACCGAAAGTCGGCATCGTCGGTGAAATCTATGTTAAATATTCACCGCTTGGCAATAACCATCTAGAAGAAACCTTGGAAAAAGAAGGCTGTGAAGTGGTGACCCCACCGCTTTATGATTTCTTTTTATACAGCTTTGACTCGGGTATTTACGACATTGTGGAATACGGTGGATCTTGGAAAAAGAAACAAGTCTTAAAACTCGCGATTTGGTATGTTGAAGTGCGTCGCAATAAACTCCGTAAAATGCTAAAAAATGCTGGATTTGAAGCCAGTGTTCCGTATAAAAAAATTAAAGCCATGGCCAACGGATTTATTTCCCATGGCGCACACACTGGTGAAGGGTGGCTCTTAACCGCTGAAATGGTAGATTTAATTGAGCATGGTGCACCAAATATTGTTTGTACACAACCTTTTGGGTGTTTGCCCAACCACATTGCGGGTAAAGGGATGATCAAAAAACTAAAAAAACACTACCCGAAAAGCAACATCGTTGCCATTGACTATGACACGAGTGCATCAAAAATAAATCAATTGAACCGCATCAATTTAATGGTCTCAAACGCGAAACGTCAACAAATGAAGGATTGATAGAATGAAAGCACGTTTTGAACTAAAACATATCTGTAAGCAAACCGGTGCACGGTATGGGTTGCTCCATACACCACACGGTACTTTTGAAACCCCACTCTTTATGCCTGTAGGGACACAAGCCACGGTCAAGACGCTTGATGTGAATGAAATCGAAGATGTGAGTGACGGCTTGATTTTAGGCAATACCTACCATTTATGGTTGCAACCTGGGGAACAGATTGTCGCTGAACACGGTGGCATTCGTGGTTTTATGAAATGGCCTCATGCTTTACTGACCGATAGTGGTGGGTATCAAGTGTTTAGCTTAAGCGAAATGCGCAAAATTACCGAAGAAGGCGTTCATTTCCGTCATCACAAAAGTGGTGAAAAGCTTTTTTTAGCCCCAGAAGACAGCATTCACATTCAAGAACACCTTGGCGCAGATATCGCGATGAGTTTTGACGAATGCCCACCGTTTGATGCCGGTTATGATTACATGAAAGATTCCGTCGAACGGACATTAAGATGGGCAAAAAGAGGTCTAGATGCTCACAAAAAAACCGATCAATCGCTCTTTGGTATCGTCCAAGGTGGCCCGTTTAAGGATTTACGTTTGCACTCACTGAAGGAGACCGTGAAAATGGGCTTTGATGGGATTGCCATCGGTGGCTTGTCGGTGGGTGAAACTAAAGATGAGATGTATGAAGTGCTTGATGCGCTAAAGGCACATCTGCCAACGGAGTTACCCCATTACTTAATGGGTGTTGGGACCCCAGATGACTTGCTTGAAAGTGTGATCCGTGGCATGGATATGTTTGATTGTGTAAATCCAACGCGTTTAGCGCGTCATGGGAGTGCCTACGCGCATGAGGGGAAAATTGTCATCAAAGCGAAACGCTATGAACGCGACATGCGACCACTCGATGAAACATGTGAATGCAAAGTGTGCAAGACCTATACACGCAGTTATATCCGTCATTTATTCAAGGCGGATGAGACACTTGGACCACGGTTAGTAAGTTACCACAATCTCTATTTTTTGAAAACCTTAATGAAGGAAATGCGTGAAGCAATTCAACACGATCGTCTTGGCGATTTTAAAGCGGCTTTTTTCAAGAGGTTTTATCAGAAATAAAGTTCTTAAATATGGTTTTATATTTCGCATAAATGCGTTATAATAAGGCTAAAGATTTATTGGAGGTCATACTATGTTTGAACAAAATGATCATTTTAGTCAAAAACCCTCTATAAAAGTAATCGGAGTCGGTGGTGGCGGAGGAAATGCCGTGAACCGCATGATTGAAAATGATGTTCAAGGGGTAGAGTTCGTTGCGGTCAACACCGACGCACAAGTTTTACGTCAATCAAAAGCGAATTTACGTTTGCAAATAGGCAAACTTTTAACCCGTGGTCTCGGGGCAGGAGCCGACCCTGAAATTGGTCGCCGCGCAGCACTTGAATCAGAAGATGAACTGCGTGAACTGCTTCAAGATACGGACATGGTATTTATTACCGCAGGTATGGGTGGTGGAACCGGAACCGGGGCAGCGCCTGTGATTGCTAAAGTATCGCGTGAAATGGGTTGTTTAACCGTTGGCATTGTCACAAAACCGTTTAAGTTTGAAGGGCGACGACGAGTCGCCACGGCCCTTGAAGGGTTAGACGCTTTAAAACCGTATGTTGATACACTGATTATCGTTCCAAATGATCGTTTGCTTTATGTAACCGACCGAAATACCTCCATGCTCGAAGCGTTTAGAGAAGCCGACAATGTTTTAAGACAAGGGGTTCAAGGCATCGCGGAAGTGATCACGGTACCTGGTCTTATTAACTTAGACTTTGCGGATGTTAAAACCGTTATGAAAGATAAAGGAACCGCGTTAATGGGGATCGGTATTGCGGATGGTGAAAACCGTGCTGTCGAAGCCGCCAAAAAAGCCATCCATTCGCCACTGCTTGATGCGAACATTGATGGGGCAACCGATGCGATTGTCAATATCACAAGTGGCACAAACATTGCTTTGTGGGAAGTGACGGAAGCGATTGAAGCGATTCAAGCCGCAAGTTCAACGGAGATTAACGTTATTTACGGAACAACCATCAATCAAGAACTCGACGATGAAGTCATCGTCACGGTGATAGCCGCAGGCTTTGATGAAAACCGTAAAATTGAAATTGAAGCGATTGGCGCGGAAGATTATGTTCGTCCAACCGATGCACCTGAGCTTGATGAAAACGAGGAACCCGTTTCCAGTTCAGACACCAAAAGCAAAAAGAAAAAGAAGAAGAAAAAATCAAAAAAAGATGAAAAAAACGATAAAGAAGAAGAAAAAGAAGAACCATCAAAAACCGCAATTCCTTCGTGGTTGCGCTCACGCTTTAAATAAGGAGATAAAAAGTATGCGTGTCATACTTTTTTCTTTTGTGATATAATAACGTTGAATTGCAACGTAAAGACAAGCAAATTTCAAAACAGAACTTCGATAGTCTAGGAGGGTCATCATTGAATAAACAACTCGTCGATACCATCAAAAAAGATTACCCCAATGTCAAGATTGTGATGGCAAGTAAGTATTTAGAAGACAAAGCCTCGTTTATGCCTTTTGTTGAAGCCGGACAGCTTGATTTTGGTGAAAACCGTGTTGAAGCCCTTGAAACAAAACGTGAGTGGCTAAAAGACTATCCCATTACGTGGCATTACATTGGGACACTTCAAACAAAAAAGGTAAAACAGATAATTAATGCGATTGATATACTTCACTCGCTTGATCGTTTAAAACTCGCTAAAGAAATCGAAAAACGTCGTGAAGGAATCTTGCCCTGTTTTGTCCAAGTCAACATCTCGGATGAATCCCAAAAACATGGCTTTGACCTTGAAACGGTTGAAGCGTTTCTAGAAAGCATTAAAGATTTTGAGCACATAACAGTCATCGGGTTGATGGGGATGGCAAGTGATACAAATGATGAAGCCCTCATCCGCAAGCAACTTACCTCACTAAAAACCTTACGCGATCAACTGCAAAAGCAGTACCCATCAATTAAGGAACTTTCAATGGGCATGACACAAGATTATCACATAGCGCTTGATGTTGGCACAACAGTCTTGCGTTTAGGACGTATTTTGTTAACGGAGGGGTTATAATGGGACGTAAACAAAAATCAGCATACAACCGCACTGAATTTATTAAAATGGAAGACGATCTGGACGTGTTCGACTTAGCGGACAAACTTATGCTACGCAATCCATTGATCATCAATTTTGAAGATTATAATGTCATCGAAAGCAACCGTGTGATTATGTTTTTAAGTGGTGTTGTTTACGCAATAGACGGCGAAGTTGAAGTGTTGCGTGAAAAGATTTTTGCGTTTGCAACAAAGGAAGATATGAAGGATAAATCACTGAGAAGATTTATCAAGAAATATAAGGAGTAGATCATCATGATTATTGTACTACAAGCGCTCTATTACATTCTGCAAGTCTATTTTTATTTAATGGTAGCTTATGTCATACTAAGTTGGGTACCGGATATACGGCAAACCCGATTTTACTATTATCTCCATTTAATTGTCGACCCTTATATGCGTCTTTTTCGAGGGATATTAGTGGTTGGCCAATTTGATTTCACCCCGATTGTTGGGTTCATGCTTTACATGTTTGGTTTACAAGCGTTTGGCGCATTTATTGTGTCACTTGCTTAATTATAGAAAAGGAAAAGGTGTGACTTATGATATTTGATTTTAAAGCAAACCGCATCATTGCAATCCTTGGTGTCTTCTTATTGCTCATTATTACCCTAGCGATGAGCAACGCCGAAACGGGTGGCATAATGATTGTGTTAGTAACCTTGATTTATGTATTTATTTTAGCGCGTATAATGAAATCCGTCGCGAGCAATGGATACCGAGCCATTCATCAAAAACTGTTTGTGCACGCAGATGCAAAAGGCTATTTAGAAGATGTTGAACGCTTATTTAAAACCACCAAAAGAAAAAAAGACTTTGAAGGCATTAAACTGCAAAACTTGATTATGGCGTATGTCTTTGCGGGTGATTTTGACAAAGCACGTGAGTACCAACAACTCTTCTTAAAAGAGTTCGAAGACCAACTAAATCGTCATGATTCCGTGCGTTTTTCAAAAGGCATGATTGAAACACTCATCGTGTTGTTTGATTACAACGAAGACTTATTTCTTGAAGCGTATAACCGTTTAAATGAACAACTGAATACGATGCAACCTGAAACGATTCAGCACGTGCGTGAGAATCCGTATTCAATTTTTTACATGATTACACGACTTAAAGAAATGATTATCGATGAGAATGACGTAACCGTCGATAAAGTTAAAGAACTTGTTAATGAAGCCAATGAATTTTTGAAAGCCTCTGTGCTTTACATGGTATTTCGCAACAACTATCTCGATGCAACTTACGTGAATGAATTTGAAAAGACCCCTGGAAACACGATGTTTTATCGTGATCAAGAAAGCATCTATTAAAACGCCAGCGGGTTTATCTTGTAAAAGTTTTATTATTTGATATAATTAGACCATAAAAAATATCGTTGCAGCGGACACGTTTAGGATACACGGTTTATTAAAAGAGACTAGGGGTAGCTGAAAACCTGGATAAACGTTATCATAAGCATCACCGTGAAGATGAATGGCTGATAGGTAAGCTGTTCCGTATCTCTGCGTTAAAGAGCCAGAGTGCCGGCTATGCCGGAACAAAGGTGGTACCGCGGATAACAAATTCGCCCTTTTCTTAGGGCGATTTTTTTATTGAAAAAGGAGTGATTCACATGAAAGATTACAAAGATACCTTGTTGATGCCAAAAACCGATTTCCCCATGCGTGGAAATTTAGGCAAAAACGAACCCTCACGCTATGCGTTTTGGGAAGAAAACAACATCTACCAAGCCCGTCTTGAATTAAACAAAGATAACGAACCATTTGTCTTGCCAGATGGCCCACCCTACGCAAACGGTGACATCCATATTGGGCATGCGCTTAACAAAGTGCTAAAAGACATTATTGTTCGTGATAAAAGCATGCGTGGTTTTCACACGCGTTACGTTCCTGGTTGGGACACCCATGGCTTACCAATCGAATCCGCGCTTGTAAAAAATAAGAAAGTTGATCGCAAAAAGCTATCCGTTGCTGAATTTAGAGAGCAGTGCGAACAATACGCATTAGAACAAGTTGACCGTCAACGTGAACAATTTAAGCGTTTAGGTATTTTAGGGGAATGGGATAAACCCTATATCACCCTAGATAAAGCGTATGAAGCGAGTCAAATTAACGTGTTTGCGTCGATGGTGGAAAAGGGCCTTGTTTTTAAAGGGCTTAAGCCCGTTTTTTGGTCACCATCAAGCGAAACGGCTTTAGCGGAAGCTGAAATTGAGTACCATGATAAAAAATCGCCATCGATTTATGTGGCGTTTGATGCCGTTGAAACAGGCAAATTTGAAGCCAACATTAAGTTCTTAATTTGGACGACAACGCCATGGACGATTCCAGCGAACTTAGCGGTTGCGGTTCATGAAAGTTTAAACTATGTGTTTGCGCGTGTTGGTGAAGAAATCTATGTGTTTGCTGAAGCGTTAATGGAAACCTTAGAGGCAACCCTTGAATTTGAGTCGCTTGAGGTAATTCGTACCGTCCCTGGTGCGGAACTTGTTGGGTTAACCTATAAGCACCCACTTTATGACCGCGTTAGTCCCATTGTGCTCGGTCATCACGTGACGATTGAATCTGGGACAGGTCTTGTTCATACTGCACCTGGCCATGGTGAAGATGATTACATCATTGGTCAAGCCAATGGCTTGGATGTTTTGTGTCCTGTTGATGGTCGCGGTATCATGACTAACGAAGCACTTCAATACGAAGGGTTATTTATTGATGACTGCTCAAAAGCGGTCGTGCAAGATTTAGAAGCAAGTAAACATTTGCTGAAAATGAACTGGGTAACCCACAGTTATCCGCATGACTGGCGCACAAAACAACCAGTCATCTTCCGTGCAACGGACCAATGGTTTGCTTCAATCGAATCGCTTAAAGAAAAAATGTTAAAAGCAATTGAGACAATTGATTGGATCCCATCATGGGGTGAAGTACGCATGGAAAACATGATTAAAGACCGTGAAGCATGGTGTATTAGCCGTCAACGTGTCTGGGGCGTACCGATTCCTGTATTCTACCATGAAGACAATACCCCAATTCTTGACGCTGAGATAATTCGTCATGTTGCTGAGTTGTTTGGTCAACATGGATCCAATATTTGGTTTGAGTGGGACGCAAAAGATTTACTGCCAAAAGGCTTTGAAGATAAAGAGAAAAGTCCAAATAATCATTTCCGTAAAGAAACCGACATTCTTGATGTTTGGTTTGATTCTGGAACAAGCCACCAAGGTGGCATGGTGGACTTTGGCATGCGTTACCCAGCTGATTTATATATTGAAGGGTCTGATCAATACCGTGGATGGTTTAATTCAAGCCTGTCAACAGGTATTGCCTTTACCGGTGAGAGTCCATATAAAGCCTGCTTAACACACGGCTTCGTGCTTGATGGCGAAGGCCGTAAAATGAGTAAATCGATTGGAAACGTTGTGGATCCAATTAAAGTGATGAACCAACTAGGCGCGGACATTTTACGTCTTTGGGTCGCAAGTGTTGATTACCAAAGTGATGTTCGCATCAGTGAGAAAATGATCCGACAAGTAAGTGAATCGTACCGTAAAATCCGTAACACTATTCGCTTTATGCTAGGGTCAATTGATGCGTATGATGAGAATCAACATCGCGTGGATTTAGCGTCGATGCCAGAGATTGACCGTTACATGATGTATAAAGTAGATGAACTGGTTAAAAACATCAATAAAGCCTATAATGGTTATATGTTTGATGATGTCACCCGTTATGTGACGAATTTTATCACCCGTGAACTGAGTGCGTTTTATCTTGACTACACCAAAGATGTGCTTTATATCGAAACTGAAAACAGCACAAAACGTCGCAGTGCACAAACCGTTATTTACACAACATTAAGCTATTTATTGCCGCTTCTTACTCCGATTATTCCACATACAACCGAAGAAGCGTATCAGTATATGCCAGGCAAAAAACAACCAAGTGTTTACCTTGAAAACATGCCAGAAGCATCCCTTGCTGTGGATAAAGCGTTAATGACAAAATACAATCGCTTCATGAAATTACGCGACCACGTGTTAAAAGCACTTGAAGAAGCACGTAACGAAAAAGTTATCGGAAAAAGCTTGCAAGCGCATGTTGTGCTTTATCCAAATGATCAAGATCGAGCGTTGCTTGAATCGATACCAGAGGTATCAAAACTCTTTATCGTTAGTGATACAAGCATTAAAGAAGGCAAGGGTGCGTACGCCTTTGGTGATTTAAGCATAGACATCTTAAAAGCGGAAGGCGAAACCTGTGCACGTTGTTGGCATGTTCGTCAAATTAACGAGGATGAACTTTGCGATCGTTGCGAAGCGATTGTCAATAAAGACTAAGCACAGTTCGTTGCAATTTAGACGAAAATCAAGTAAACTATAAGGACTTTCACCTAATCAAGGAGGCCACATGAAACGCGTTGAATATAATGCTTTTAATACGTTCATTTATCTCCTTGGTTGTGTTATTATTGCCCTTGGCGTTGTGTTTGTGGTTCGGAGTGAACTTGGCACAAGCCCTTGGGATACGTTGCATGTTGCGATTGCGATGACGACGACGCTTACACTTGGTCAAGCGGTGATTATCGTTGCTTTAGTGCTTACAACAATTATTATCGCCATCAAAAAGCAGATTGAATACATGATGATGGCTTTACCGATTATGCTGGTTGGAGAACTCATTGACGTGTTTGATCTTCTTGTTTTTGTTAATTTTCACCCTGATCAAGCGTGGATTCGTCTATTGCTCTTTACTTCAGCCGTTTTAATCATGCCACTAGGCGGTGCACTACTCATTGTATCAAGCTATCCAGCGGGTGTCTTTGATGAACTTATGTTCACCATTATGACCATCTTAAAAACAAGCAAAATGATCACTGTGCGTATATTGACAGACATGGTGCCAGCACTCATTGCGGTAACCCTTACGTTTAGTACGTTAGGCCATCGCGGGAGTTTAGAATGGGGAACCATCGTGTTTGTGGTTGCGGTTGGTCCATTGATTAAGCAGTATTTAAAAATTATTAGGAGGCATTTTATGAAAATGAATAAGTACATTGACCATACGTATTTAAAAGCGTTTGGCACAAAAGACGACATTAATGATTTACTTGAAGAAGCCATTACTCATGACTTTAAAAGTGTGTGTGTGAATCCAACATGGGTTCAATACGCAGCCGAAAGTTTAAAGCGTTCAGATGTTCTTGTCTGTACCGTGATTGGGTTCCCACTTGGGGCATCAAGCACAAAAACGAAAGTGTATGAAACAGAAGACGCTTTACGCAATGGAGCCGATGAAATTGACATGGTCCTTAACGTCGGATGGGTTAAAGAAGGCCGTTTTGATGAGGTGCGTGATGAAATTAAAGCCATCAAAGATGTTTGCCAAAACAATGTCCTGAAAGTGATTTTAGAAACCTGTTACTTAGCCAACGAAGAAATTAAACTTGCTAGTCAAGCTGCTTTTGAAGCTGGCGCCGACTTTGTGAAAACAAGCACAGGCTTTGGGACTGGCGGCGCAACACTTGAAGCCGTTAAAATCATGGCTGATGTTGCCCAAGGACGTGGCGTTAAAGCAAGTGGCGGCGTGAAAACACGCGAAGACTTTGACATCATGGTCGAAGGTGGCGCAACACGCATTGGAACCAGTTCAGGCGTTTCACTCATGAAGGGTGAAACAAGCAACGAAGATTATTAGGAGGGATTTTTATGAGTACACCACACATTTCCGCAAAAAAAGGCGAGATTGCCAAAACTGTATTAATGCCAGGCGATCCATTACGTGCGAAATACATTGCCGATAACTTTTTAGAGAACGTTGTTCAGTTTAATAGTGTCCGCAATATGTTTGGTTATACCGGAACCTATAAAGGGAAAACCATCAGTGTGATGGGCAGTGGCATGGGAATGCCAAGTATCGGTATTTATTCGTATGAACTTTATAAGTTTTATGACGTTGAAAACATTATTCGCATTGGATCATGCGGGGCTTACACCGCGGAACTAAATCTTTATGACGTTCTGCTCGCAGAAAGTGCGTATAGCGAATCAAGTTATGCTGCAACTCAATCGGCCGATTATAAAGCTGATATGACCTACCCAAGCCAACACTTAAACGAAAAAATTGAAGCCATTGCCAAAGACTTAAATATTCCTGTGACGAAAGGTGTCATTCATTCAAGTGACGTGTTCTATCGCGAAAACTTTGATGACTATAAACGCATTAACAAAGAGCACAATGCGATTGCCGTTGAAATGGAATCGTTTGCACTATTTCATAACGCAAACGTAACAGGAAAACATGCGGCGTGTTTGCTTACGGTGTCGGATAACTTAGTTACCCGTGCAGAAACCACAGCAGATGAACGCCAAAATGCTTTCACAAAAATGATGGAAATTGCGCTTTCATTTGCGGAGTAGCAAAAAAGCGCTTCGGCGCTTTTTTTTGGAGGTTCTATGAAACTATCTACGAGAGAACATCAAGGGTTAACCTTGCAATACATTAAAACAAAGCAGTTTAAAACACGGATTTTAACGCTGCGCTTTTTTACTGAACTTAATGAAGAAAACATTACTGCACGCAGCCTCATGCTTTCCATGCTGAAAGCAAAGAATAAACACTACCCAACGCGTAAAGCTCAAGCGAAACATCTTGAGACCCTTTACGATACCATTTTTCATACATCTTCGACAAAACTTGGTACGAAACACGTGAACCAAATAACCTTTGTGATGATTGATGACCAATATACACTCGAAAATAATCTTTTTCAAAACGTCGTTAATTTTTTAAAAACGGCATTGTATGAACCACTGTTTGATGAAAAGACGCTTGAAGAAGAAAAACAATTTTTAAAAGATTATTTCCAAGCCGAATACACCAATAAAACTCGGTATGCACAAAAACGGTATTACGAACACTTGTATCAAAACTACCCTTACAACACCCATGCTCTTGGAAAAGCCGAAGCGATTGATACGATTACACTCCCGATGATACAAGAAGCGTATGAATCGATGCTTAACAACAATCAAGTCTATTTAAACGTGCTTGGTGATTTTGATGTCGATGAGGTGCATAACTATTTAATCAAACACTTTAGTGTTCAGGCAAAAAAAGCGTCTTCACCGATTCTTCATCGCCATGAATTCATGCACGTTCAGCCGGTGAAGGAAACCCACGATGTCACGCAAAACCGACTTTTCATGACCTTGAGAAGCGATGTTTATTTTCGCGATGAAAGCTATTTTACGATGCTTGTCTTAAATGCTTTGCTTGGTGAAGGATCGGATTCGTTGCTTTTTAAAACGGTTCGGGAAGAACTCAGTTTAGCGTATTATGTACACTCATCCTATTCGCCATTTACAGGACTAATTACCTTAACAAGTGCGATGACACAAACCGCCATCGAGCAAGGCAAACAACAAATGTTAGCCTGTGTCGATAAACTTAAAGCAGGGACATTCACAGAAGAAGACTTAACCCTTGCTAAGGTGCATTTAATTAGTTACTTTAAACAAAGTTATGACTCACCAGCGTCTTTGTCACTCCGTGCTTTACGAACGGCACTGTTCAAAATTCCGTTTAAAGAAGACATGGTACTTGATATTATTGCGGCCGTTACCAAAGAAGACATCATGCGGATTGCAAAAAAACTTGAACTCATATTCACGTATGAACTGGGAGGGTTTGACCATGAAAACGAAAGCCTATAAACAGTTTAACGAAGATGTCAAAACATTTACTGTTAAGAACCGACTAAAGGTGATGGTGATTCGCAAACGTGATTTTCATAAAACCTATGTCACCATATCTAGTCCACTAGGATCAATCCATCACGGATACAAAGACAACGATAAATCGGTCCGTGTTCCTGCGGGTATTGCGCATTTTCTCGAACACAAAATCTTTGAACAAAACGGGGAAGATATTTCCCGTATATTCGCCTTAAAAGAAGCACAAATTAATGCCTTTACCGAGCACAATCGCACCACGTATCTCTTTAATGCAACGGCGCATGTTCACGAGCATATTACGCGGTTAGTTACCATGTTTTTCCACCCTCAATTTACCGAAGAAGGGGTGGCAAAAGAAAAAAACGTTATCAAGGAAGAACTGAACATGCACCTCGATGATCCTTATTACATTCAGTACCATACCTTACTCAACAACATGTTTCATCGACACCCAATTAAAGACGATATCTTAGGGGATGAAACAAGCATCGATGCGATGTCACCTGAGGTGTTAAAAGCAATGCATGAAGCTTATTACCAACCCGAGATATCCAGTTTAGTGGTAATTGGTGACTTGGAAGCTGAAGCCTTAAAAACGACGCTTGAAGCGACCATTACTTTACCAGAAAAATCAACCTTATTGCCATTAGATGATGCCTTTGATGAACCGAGTCATGTGCTAAAAAACCGTCAGAGCATTGACCTTGATATTTTAGTACCAAGCGTATTGGTTGGGCTAAAACATATGCCAAAAGCGAATGAAACAATGCGCACACGTTTAGTCAAACAACTTGCCTTCACGATGTTTCTCGACCTTGTTTTTGGAAAAAGCAGTGACTATTATGAACAATTACTTGACCAAGGCCTCATCAATGATTCCTACGGCCTTGATGTTCAACTCGAATCGTCTTATGGCTATGTGATGGTTGGCAGTGAGTCCCAACACCCCGATCAACTCGAACAAATCTTGCGCGATAAATTGCTTAATTTCCCAAACGAAACCATTGATAAAGAGGACTTCAATCGTGTAAAAAAACAGATGATTGGTAACTTTATCATGTCACTTGATAGTTTGGAATACCTGGCGCATGAAAACAGTCGTTACACGCATGAAGACATAACGCTTTACGATGTGCTTGATATTGCGTTAACAATTGATTACTCAACAATGATGAACCAAGCCGAAGCGATTGATGATACCATGCTTACTTCTGTCGTGATTAAACCAAAAAAATAAGTCCACCTGATGGTGGACTTTTATTGTGGTTGCATTCGGTTAATTGTGTGAATCATATGCTTGCTTGTTTCGTCACGATTGGTTTCATTGAGCAGTTCGTGTCGTGTATGTTCAATAAGAAAAAGGTCGACATGATTAAAATGGTGCTTGATTAAAAACGTTTGAAGTTGGATGGTCGCCTTGCCGTATAAACAGAGGGCATCGTCGCGACCAGTGTACAAGGCAATGGGTGTTGGTATGGATGTCTTAGAACGCTTACGTGATGGTTGGGCTTTACGCATTAAGCGCATTAAATCAATGTGTGCTTGTATGGTTAATGGTTTTTGAGTTAATGGGTCATCTAAGTAGGCTTGTTGCATCGCTTTATCAGCGGTTGTCCATTCATGCCGCTTTTGAATCATGCCGCGTTTACGCATTGATTTATATGGGGCATCCGCAAAGGTTTTGGTAAACCATCGACTGCAATGCTTATTCCCCTTTACTAAGCGGATAAATAAAGCAATCAGCAAACCAAGACTGAGATTGAGTTTATTAAGCAAAGGAGACCCAGAAAGCACGACACCGTCGACGATAAACGGATCTTCATGCAAGCATTGCCGAACGACAAACGACCCCATTGAATGCGCAAACACAAAACAAGGCAGTGACGGATCAATCGTTTTTGCGTAGTCAATCATCATTTTTGTGTCTAAGTACAAAGCACGATTCCCTTTGCGCGATTTAAAATGAATAGATGGATTGTCTTGATTGGATTTCCCATGGCCACGTTGATCAAAACTTACGACGTGGTAACCACTTTGTGTGAGTTTGTCGGCGAACGCTTCGTAGCGTCGACCGTATTCACCTAAACCATGGACAATAAGAACCATTCCTTTTGTTTGTTGGCTTGATGGGTAAGTATACACAGTTAATGGATAACCATCACTGGCGTTTATCGTATGGGTTTTCATCGAATCCCTCCATGGTTTTTATTATACCATGAGTAAATCCGAATAAACAGCACATTTAAGGGCTCAAAAAGATAAAATACCTTTGTATTTTTAGGACTTCTTAAGTATAATAGAGCTCAAGAGGTGATTGCATGGAAAAACAACTTGAATATTTTCAATCGCGCAAGGCACGAGCGGAGCTTTTCATTACATTAGGTGGCCTAAGCCTTATTCTTGCCTTTGCATTATTTTTTACCATTCTTTATGATATGCCGACACTATTTGTGATACTTTTATTTATTGCCATTACGCTTTTGATCATTGGTGGTACGATGTACTCAAAAGTAAGTCATGACTTTAAACATGACTTTCTTGTTAAGTTAATGGGCGATTTGATTGACGATGGACGCTATAGCCCGAAACACGGACTAGCCTCTCAACAAATCTACCAAACGGAATTTTTAAAACGAGCCGATCGCATTAAAACCGAAGATCTTCTTCAAGGAACAATCGATGGCGTTGCCTTTGTGTCAAGTGATGTCCGACTTGAAGAACGTAGAGTGCGTCACACCAAACATGGTACGCAGACTTATTACGAAAAGTTTTTTATGGGTCGTGTGTTTATTTTTGAGTTTAATAAAAACTTTGATGGGTATTTGCAAGTGCTCGAACAAGGGCGACCAACCGTCAATCGCCGGTATGAAAAAGTTAAACTGGAATCAATAGAGTTTAATAAAAAGTTTAAAACCTACGCAACCAATCCCCACACCGCATTTTTTATTTTGACACCGCATTTGATGGAGAACATGATGAAATTTGAAAAAAACAATCCAGGAAGACTTAATTTTTCCTTTATTGATACACGCATGTATGTTGCGATTAACAACAATAAAGATACATTTAGTTTGGCAATATACCGTAAAATTGATGCATCACTTATTGAATCGTTTAAACGCGACGTTCAAGTTATCTATGATCTTATTGATGACTTAAAACTGAATGTCGATATATATAAAAAGGAGGTATAAATTATGGAAAATAGTGAATGGTTAATTATTTTAATTGTTGTCGTTGTCGTCATTTTGATTCCAGTAATTTGGTTTATTGGAACGATGAATACACTAAGACGAAAAGAAGTAAAGGTTGAGGAAGCTGAATCAGGAATTGACGTTGCATTAACCAAACGTTTTGATGCATTAAACAAACTGGTTAATACTGTTAAAGGGTACGCTAAACATGAGGCTGAGACGTTTGAAAACGTGGTTAAGTGGCGTGCAGGCATGCCGAAACAGTTGTCACTTGAAGAAAAACAAGAATTCCAACAAAAAATGGATACGGTACAATCGGGCATTAATGTCGCAGTCGAAGCGTATCCAGACTTAAAAGCCGAAAAAGTCTTCGTGAATTTACAAAAATCCATTAACGAAGTTGAACTGAATTTACAAGCCGCAAGACGCTTGTATAACGCCAACGTATCACGTTTAAATTCACGTATCGTTACCTTCCCAACTAGCATTGTTGCGGGCATGATTCACATGGAGAAAAAAGCATTCTTCGAAGCGGAAAGCTCAAAACGTGCTGATGTTGAAATAAGTTTTTAAACTTTACACAATTCACAAATCTTTCATTCAAACCATAAAAATAGGTCGAGATGGCCTATTTTTTTTTATGAAATGCAAGTAACTTTCGATAAAGCCATTATAATTTTACGTGTAAGTCAAATTCTGCAAAGTGACCATTCTGTAAAA
Source organism: Candidatus Izemoplasma sp. (assembly GCA_007131405.1). GTDB lineage: Bacteria > Bacillota_I > Bacilli_A > Izemoplasmatales > Izemoplasmataceae > SLQR01. The sequence goes on along the minus strand of SLQR01000070.1, from coordinate 7,309 downwards.
GTTTGATAGGCTATTTACAAAAAGGAGATTGCTATGGTAAACCAAGTTATTTTAGTTGGACGACTGGTGTATGACCCAGAACTTAAAGTCCTTGATAGTGGAAAAAGTGTGACAACGATTACCCTTGCCCTTCAACGCAGTTTTAAAAATGCTGAAACAGGGACATATGATACCGATTTCATCAAATGCACTCTTTGGAGTGGGATTGCAGAAAATACGGTGCAATACTGCAAGAAAGGATCCACCATCGGGGTTAAGGCACGTCTGTCTCAACGTTACTTCGAGTATGGTGACAATGAGTCCTTTTCTTATCCCGAAGTCATTGCGGAAAAAGTAACCTTCATCAACCACAAAAGTTCCCAAAATCAGGAATCGAATTAGATTCTCCCCTTATTAAGGCTTGAGTATAAGAAAAGCGTTTTCTTATATTCGGGTCTTTTTTCGTGGAAGGATTCGGTGTCTTTGTGATATAATAAGGACACGAAAAGGGGTGTCGCTATGAAACAGTATTTAGAGTTTTTACAGCACATTTTAGATCAAGGTAAGCATAAAGAAGACCGCACAAAAACCGGCACACTATCTACATTTGGGTATCAAATGCGCTTTGATTTAGCCAAAGGCTTCCCACTTTTAACGACAAAAAAAGTGCATTTAAAAAGTGTCATTCACGAACTTCTTTGGTTTATAAAGGGTGATACCAATATCCGTCCACTTGTTTTAAACAATGTACGAATTTGGAATGAATGGCCCTATGAAAAATATAAGCAAAGCGATACGTATGCAGGAGAAACTCTCGAAGAATTTGTGGAAAAGATAAAAGTCGACGAAACATTTGCTAACCGTTTTGGGGATTTAGGCCCAGTTTACGGAAAGCAATGGCGTGATTTTGAGGGCAAAGATCAATTGGCTTGGGTCATCGATGAAGCAAAACGCAACCCGAACTCACGTCGTTTAATTGTCAATAGTTGGAATGCACCCCAAGTTGATGACATGGCCTTGCCCCCATGTCATATGATGTTTCAGTTTTATATTTTGGATGGCAAATTATCCTGTCAACTTTATCAACGCAGTGCCGATGCCTTTTTGGGTATTCCTTTTAATATTGCAAGCTACAGTTTATTAACGTTGATGGTTGCGCAAGTGCTTGATTTAAAGCCAGGTGATTTTATTCATACCATTGGTGATGCGCATATTTATGATAACCATCGTGAACAAGTTCACACTCAGTTAAACCGTGAGCCCAGACCGTTACCAACCATGAAAATCAATCCAGATGTTAACAATATCTTTGACTTTACGTTTGACGATTTTACTCTAGAAAACTACGATCCACACCCGCGACTTAAAGGGAAGGTGAGTGTCTAATGATTTCATTAATTGTTGCATATGATGAAAATCATATGATTGGAAGTAAGGGAAAACTTCCCTGGCACTTTAAAGAAGATTTAGCGTATTTTAAACGCATGACGGAACATCACACCTGTGTGATGGGACGCATTACGTACGAATCCATTTTAAGCACTTTGAAAAAACCGTTACCGAACCGAAAAAACATTGTGGTTACACGACAGAATTTAACCGATAAAGGGATTGAACTTGTGCATGATTTTGAAGCCTTTTTAGAAACGCACAAAGAAACCGAAGAAGAAATCTTTGTCATTGGTGGGCGCTTAATTTATGCCATGGCATTGCCTTACGCCAAGCGTTTGTATATTACGCATATTGAAGGCTCTTACGAAGGTGATACCTATTTTCCCGATGTTGACTTTTCGGATTATGAGCGTATTTACTACGACGAACACGATCAACTCAGTTTTGCGATCTACGAAAGGATGTAAACCATGGCGACATTTATCTATATTCTACTAAGCATTGCCGGGACGATTGCGACAATCATTTTCATCGGCGTACTTGAAATCTCTTGGGTGTGGCTTCTTTTATACTGCATACTTATTTCACTTGTGAACATGGTGGCTGTTTTTCTCTTGTTCTTAATCTTTATCGCGACCTATGGTCGTCTGATTCGTAAAATCAACCCACACAATATGCGAAACCATAAAATTATTAACAGTATTCTGCGCCTTGCGTTTCGCTTAATGAATGTTAAATTGATTGTGACAGGAAAAGAACACATACCGGAAAAAGGTAAACCGTTCATTTTTGTATGTAATCACCAAGAAAACTATGACATTATGGCGATTAAGCCTGTGTTTAAAGAACAGCCGCTGAACTTTATTGCGAAAAAAGAATCCTTTGATTGGTTTGTGCTTGGTCACTGGATTAAAGTCTTAGGAAATGTTCCCATTGCCCGTGAGGCGGACCGCAGTGCAGCCGAAAGCATCATCAAAGGAATTAAACTCTATAAAGACGGGGTTCCCATGGCCATCTTTCCAGAAGGCAAACGCACATTTTCAAACGAAATGACTGATTTTAAGCCTGGAGCATTTAAACTTGCCCTCAAACCTAAAGCCGATATTTTAGTCGGAACCATCTACGACTTTAGCAAGGTATTTAAGGGCTGGCCACTAAAAACACAACGTATTTACTTGCATTTTCACCCACTTTTAACGTATGATAGTTATGGTCACATGAACTCCATTGATTTAAGCAATCACGTTAAGACAATGATACAAGAAAAACTTGATGATTATAAAGCAACACTGACCGACTAGCAAAAGGAGATGATATGATGAGAATGGTAGACATTATCGAAAAGAAACGTGATAACTTCACCTTATCAAGAAAAGAAATTAATTATTTTATTGAAGGGTATGTGAACAGTTCGATTCCCGATTATCAAGTAAGCGCGCTTCTAATGGCAATTTACTATAATGGGATGACAGATGAAGAAGCAACCCATTTAACCGAAGCCATTTTAAAAAGTGGGGACACCATTGATTTAAGCGGCATTGACGGAAAAAAAGTTGACAAACATTCAACCGGCGGAGTTGGGGATAAAACCACTTTGGTTCTTGGACCACTCGTTGCATCGTGCGGTGCGAAAGTCGCTAAATTGTCCGGACGTGGACTTGGACATACCGGTGGTACACTCGATAAACTTGAAAGCATTGAAGGCTTTAACATTAATTTAGCAAGTGAACAATTTGTAAAACAAGTCAACGACATTAATATTGCAGTGGCTGGACAAACAGCAAAACTTGCCCCAGCCGACAAAATGCTTTATGCGCTTCGCGATGTCACAGGAACCGTCCCAAGCATTCCTCTTATTGCAAGTTCGATTATGAGTAAAAAACTTGCGAGCGGTGCGGATGTGATTGTCCTCGATGTAAAAATTGGTGAAGGTGCCTTTATGAAAACCATTGAGGATGCGCGTAAACTCAGTAAACTCATGGTAAAAATCGGCACAAACTTTGATCGTAAAGTTGTCGCATTTATCACCGATATGAGTGAACCCTTAGGCTTTGCGGTTGGCAATAAACTTGAAGTCTTAGAAGCAATCCGTACTTTACAAGGCAATGGCCCAGACGACTTGCAGAATCTATGCATTGAAATTGGAAGTTACCTTGTCCACAATTCAGGGATTACAGAAACGATAAAAGAAGCACGTAAGATGATTCAAAAGAAAATTACCTCGCTTGAAGCGAGTGATAAATTTAAAGAACTCATCGAAGCACAAGGTGGGAAAGTCCCGGATTTAAACGATTACATTCACACCAACGGAATTATCGCCGTTAAAAGTGAACAAGCCGGTTACGTTAAAAGCTTGAACGCCCTTGATATTGGTTTGAGCGCAATGCGCTTAGGCGCAGGACGCGAAACCAAAGACGACACCATTGATATGGATGTCGGTATTGTCTTAAATAAAAAAGTTGGCGACAAAGTCGAAGCAGATGAAGTCTTAGCTTATGTGTACAACAACAAAGCTGACATTACCGAAGAAATCAAAACCATTTTAGGGGCATTTACCATCACCGAAAACGTGGTTGAGAAAAAACCATTAATTCTTGAGATCATTGAATAAGTAAGAAAGTGTTCGCTTAAGCGAACACTTTTTTAATTGGTTATTTTATTTTCACAAAGGCTATGGTAGGCTTAAAGTATAAGGGAAGGAGTGTAACCATGAATCGTGATGCAATCCTAAATTATCTTGTCGGCGAATGGCACTGTAAAACCATTCACACCGATCAGCTTGGTACACATGAAACCTCGTATAATGAAGTTATGACAAAAAAAGATGACAAAACCTTAACGATTAAAGCCTTGGGCATTCGTGATGGGAACGATGTCACGAAAAACATCACGTTTAAAGAACACGGCGACAGTATTGACATGATTCAAGGGGATTTTGTGGCGACGGGTGAAGCCACAGAAAATGCTTTGTATCTAGTCGGTCGCATAAAAGACACTGAATATGTTTTTCGTCTGTATTTTCTTAAGCATGTCTATCTATATCAAATGGACGTTGTTGAAGACGGTAAAATTGTGTCGACAAACGTATCGCATTTGACACGCTTAAACAAGGAGGACGAACGCGATGATTGATGTGATTCATTTTTACCGCGTGTGGGACTTAGAGAAAGTTAAAGCCTTTTATGGAACTCTATTGCAGTTGCCGCTATATAAAGATCAGGGTGAGTGTTTGATTTACTGCGCTCAAGGTCATGGAAAGATTGGATTTTGTACGCATCACCCATCGACGTTTAACGACACAAGTTGCATAACTTTTGTGTATGAAACACAAGAAGATGTGGATGCGATGTATGACTATTTGGTTAAACATGTCGATCATATTCATCCACCAAGCACCAACAAAACGTTTGATATTTATCATTTCTTTTGCAAGGATACTCAGGGGTTATCCCTTGAATTCCAAGTGTTCTTAAAATAATAGTGTAATTACTTGTTAATTACGAACTTGTTGGTATAATAGAATTGTCAATAAAACAGGGAGCTTAGAGAACTAGGCTGAGAGTATTCTTGAAACTAGAATAGACCTTACCTGATCTGGGTAATGCCAGCGTAGGATGAATCTTCAAAACGAAAGTTTTGTCCTATGAAAAGGGCAAAACTTTTTTAAAGGAGAGAAGACAATGAAAAACAGATTATTAACCGAACAAATGACAGAAATTGCTTTGCTTATCTCAATGGCGCTTGTTATTGAGATTGTATTTATGGCTTTTCCAGGGCAACCACAAGGCGGATCAATTAGTGTATCGCTTATTCCACTTGTTGTTATTGCTTGGCGTCATGGATTACGTACCGGAATCTATGCCGGAATTATTTTTGGTATCTTAAACTTATTATTAGCAGCAAGACTTTATCATTGGGCAAGTTTATTCCTTGATTATATCTTTGCTTTTGGTGTGGTTGGGATTGCCGCTTTATTCGCAAGAATCAACCGCCGAAGTGCTGTTATGTTTGCGCTTAGCCTCTTTGTTGTTGGGGCTTTACGCTTTTTATTCCACTTTATTAGTGGTGCCGTATTATTTGGTGAATGGGCGCCTGAAGGCCAAGGTGTGTGGGAATATTCGTTAGTGTATAACACAACGTATATGGTCCCAACCATTATCTTAATAATCTTAGTTGGCGTGCCTGTTTTTATACGCCTAAAAGATCAAATCGTAGCACAACCAGAATAATATAGATTCATCGCCCTTATTTTATTGACATGGCCATACTTCGGTATGGCTTTTTTATTGTGTTTGTTCTTTTCGTGAAATGGTCAATCATGTATAATAGACTTAAGGAGGTGTCATGATGAAAATTATGTTTGTTGGAAGTGAGGCAACGCCTTTTGCAAAAACAGGGGGTCTTGCTGATGTGCTAGGCAGTTTACCCCAGGCACTTGCTTCACTGGGTCATGAAGTATCCCTTGTACTCCCGATGCACCGTAAAATTAAAGATCAATTTGATGAACAAAGTATCTTGTTAAAAGAATTTTACGTTAGTGTCCACACCAAAGAGGAGTATGTTGGCATTAAGCAGTATAAACATGGAAACATTGTCGTCTATTTTATTGATAACGACTATTATTTTGGGTACCGCGAAAACCTTTATGGTGATTTTGACGATGGTGAACGTTATGGGTATTTTTCAAAAGCCGTTTTATCGATGATGAAGGTAATTGATTATTATCCAGATATCCTTCATTTGAATGACTGGCAAACAGGTTTGATTCCACAATACTTAAAAGTTAAATACATAGATAAACCGTATCAACCAATTAAAACCTTGTTTACCATTCACAATATTGCCTATCAAGGGTCTTTTTCTAAGGGGTTACTTGTGTACTTGGACCTTCCAAATGATAATGTGATTACGTATGACGATAAAGTGAACTTTTTAAAAACCGGGTTAGTCACAGCCGATAAATTAAGCACGGTGTCTAAAACGTATGCAGAAGAATTAAAGTATGAGTATTTTGCCTTTGGCATGAGTCCCATCATCAAGGACCGACAAGCGGATTTAGTCGGCATCATGAATGGGCTCGACCTCGATGCGTTTGACCCGCGTAAAGATGAAGAAATTGCGACACCGTTTGGGTTAAATAATTACGTAAAAGGCAAACATCAAAATGCTGAAGCCTTACGTAAAATGTTTCATCTTAAACCATCCACCAAGCCAATTGTTGGGATGGTTTCTCGACTCACTGAAGCAAAAGGATTTCCGCTTGTTGAAGGACTGATTGAAACCTTTCTTAAAAAAGGGGATTGCCAATTTGTCTTACTTGGTAGTGGTGATGCCGATATTCAAGCCTATTTTAACCATCTAAAACAGATGTATTCAAAGGATGTCGGGGTGTATTTTGGCTATAGCGACGCCATTGCAAGACAAATATATGCAGGCTCAACCTTCTTCTTGATGCCTTCGCGTTTTGAACCTTGCGGACTTGCTCAACTCATTAGTATGCGCTATGGAACGCTTCCTATTGTGCGTGAGACAGGTGGCCTTAAAGATTCTGTCTTGCCGTTTAACCGTTATACCCATGATGGAACGGGCTTTAGTTTTTACGAGTACACGAAAGAAGCACTTGGTGAGGTTTTAGCGATTGCGTTTGATGTGCATCGTAATCAAGCGGCTTATAAAACATTGGTTAAGCGTGTAATGAAAGAAGATTTTAGTTGGAATAAAAGCGCGGAGCAATACGTAAAACTATATCAAAACTTGATGGAGGAATAAAATGAAAACACTCGCACTTATACTCGCAGGCGGTCGTGGGTCACGCCTTGATTTGTTGTCTGAAAAAAGAGTCAAACCCGCTGTCCCGTTTGCTGGAAAATACCGAATTATTGATTTTACCTTAAGCAACTGCTGTAACTCGGGCATATATGACATTGGTATTTTGACG